>JAGBCG010000118.1 GCA_017938055.1 Clostridia bacterium | reverse complement strand
CACGGATTCCAATGTGGATACACTGTATAGTGAAAGATTGAAAAAAAGTCTTGAAAAGGAAAGCTTTCAAGTATCGAAATTCACCTTTGAGGCAGGGGAAAAAAGTAAGTGTGCGTCTACATTTATCGAAATACTTGAGTACCTTGCAACACAAAATATTACAAGAAGCGATGTGCTTATAGCTCTTGGAGGCGGAGTAGTAGGGGATATAACAGGCTTTGCGGCAGCGTGCTATCTGAGGGGAATAGACTTTGTACAGATTCCCACAACACTCCTTGCGGCAGTTGATTCTTCAGTTGGAGGAAAGACGGCAATAGACCTTAAGGCAGGTAAAAATCTTGCAGGTGCATTTTATCAACCGAAAATGGTTATCTGTGACACAGATACCTTTAATACTCTTCCCAAAAGAGAGGTTGCTTGCGGATATGCAGAGGTAATAAAGTATGCAGTGTTGTTTGACGAAAACTTTTATGAAAGTCTTGAAAACGGAAATGTTGATATAGAGCAGATTGTAGAAAAGTGCGTAACATTCAAGCGTGACATAGTCGAGCGTGACGAATTTGATACAGGTGAAAGAAAACTGTTGAATTTTGGTCACACTGCAGCACATGGAATTGAAAAAGTGTCGGATTTTTCGGTAACACATGGAGAGGCTGTAGCTGTTGGAATGATTATTGCTGCAAGAATATCGCAGAATATGGGAATTTGTCAAAAGGGTCTTGATAAAAGAATTCAAAGCCTTCTGGAAAAGTATAATCTTCCTGTAAGCTGTGAAATAAGTGCAGAACAGCTTTATGATGCGGCACTTGTAGATAAAAAGCGTGAAAGCTCACACATTACACTTGTGCTTCTTGAAAAAATGGGAAAATGTATTCTTAAGCAAGTTGAAGTGAGTGGACTTTTGGAAATGTTTGATAAAGCACTGAAAGGTTAAAGGTAAAAATATGACAGTAACACTTGATTCAAATACCGCACTTTCGGGAACACTAGATATCATTTCGTCAAAATCTGATATTCACAGATGTATTATATGTGCGTCTTTGTCGGATAAACCAACCAAAATCAGCTTTTGCGGATTGTCAAAGGATATAATAACAACAGTTGAATGTGTAAAAATGCTTGGGGCATCGGCAGAGTTTTATGACGGAGAGCTTGTTGTTATACCCTGTGATAAAAATAAAATTATGCAGGGGCTTACTCTTGATTGCTGTGAGAGTGGATCTACTGCAAGGTTTATTCTTCCTGTTGCTGCAGCTATTTGTAAAAAAGTGAGCCTTGTGGGAAGCGGAAGACTTCCCGAAAGACCTATGTCACTTCTGTGTCAAAGCTTAAAAGAGCATGGAGCTGAGTTTTCAAGCGAAAAAATACCAATGACAGTGATGCAAAATGTGAAAAGCGGTGGTGTGTTTACAATTCCGGGAAATGTAAGCAGTCAGTACATAAGCGGACTGTTGCTGATGCTTCCACTTCTTGAGGACGGGGGCGAGGTAAGAATTACAACACCTCTTGAATCTGCAGGCTATGTTGACATGACGGTGGATACCATGACAAAATTTGGTATAAAAATACAAAAGGGCAACGGTTTTTATAGAGTGGAGCCTGGACAGCACTATACTTCGCCAGGTCAGATAAAGGCACAGGGAGATTGGTCTTCGGCAGCGTTCTGGCTGTGTGCCGATGCGTTGGGAGCAAATGTTGTACTGCGTGGACTTGATGAAAACTGTCCACAGGCAGACAGATACGTAACTGAAATTCTTGAACGCTTCGGAGCAAAAAAGATAGTGACAAAAGACGGAATAAGCTTTGAAGCAGGGCGGTTAAAGTCAATAGAAATTGACGCAACAAATATACCTGACCTTGTTCCTGTTTTGTCGGTGGTGGCATGTGCCGCAAGAGGAAGAACTACCATTTATGGAGCAAAGCGTTTAAGACTTAAAGAGAGCGACAGGCTTGAAACAACGTATGATTTTCTAACACGTCTTGGTGGCAAGGTTGAAATAACAGATGACGGACTTATAATTGATGGCATGGGTAAGCTTGAGGGCGGCACAGTTGTGGGTCATAATGACCACAGAATAGTGATGAGCAGTGCCATATGCTCACTTATTTGTAAAAAACAGGTGATAATTGAGGGTGCACAGGCGACAGAAAAATCTTATACCACCTTCTTTTCCGATTTTGATAAGCTATCTATAAGAAGCTGAAAGGAAAAAACTATGAATACATTTGGACAAAAAATCAAGGTAACGGTCTTTGGTCAGTCACATGCTACGGCAATAGGAGTTGTTGTTGACGGTCTTGAGGCAAATTTTCCTATCGACGAACAAAAGCTTCAGAGCTTTGTTGACAGACGAGCACCCGGAAAAAATGCCTTTTCAACTTCACGTAAAGAGGCGGATAAAGTTAAAATAGTTTCGGGACTGTATAATGGCAAAACCTGTGGAGCTCCCATTTGTGCGATTATAGAAAACGGCGATCAGCACTCAAAGGATTACAGCGAGCTTGAAGCAAAAATGCGTCCGTCCCACGCAGACTATCCTGCAAATGTCAAGTTCGACGGAAACTTTGATGTCAGAGGCGGCGGTCAGTTCTCGGGAAGACTCACTGCACCCATTTGCGTAGCGGGAGCAATAATAATGCAAATGCTCGAGCAAAAGGGAGTGTATATCGGTGCACATATACTGAGCATTGGAGAAATTGAGGATGACAGATTTGATAATATGTGTAATAGCTGTGATTATATAAAGACAGCGTCAGACAAGGATTTTCCCGTGCTTAATGATAAAAAGGGAGAAATGATGAAGGAAAAAATCCTTGAAGCCAAAAATAACCTTGATTCTGTTGGCGGAAGCATAGAATGTATGATTACAGGGCTTGAAGCAGGCATAGGTGAGCCTATGTTTGACGGCTTGGAAAACGTCATTGCTCACAGCGTTTTTGCAATACCGGCTGTAAAGGGAATAGAGTTTGGTGCTGGCTTTGAAGTGAGCAAAAGATATGGGTCACAAAATAATGATGAATATACATATGACGAAAATGGCAGAGTGAGAACGCTTTCTAATAATGCAGGAGGAATCTGTGCAGGAATGAGTACTTCAATGCCAATAAATTTTGATGTTTGTATAAAGCCAACACCCTCCATTGCACGTTGTCAGAAAACGGTGAATATAAAGACGGGTAAAAATGATGTTCTTGAAATTAAGGGAAGACATGACCCATGTATTGTTCAAAGAGCAGTGCCGTGTATTGAGGCTGCGGCGGCAATAGCAATAGCACAGTTTTTGCTTTGAAAAGAGGAAAAATTATGGACGAAAAAACACTTGACCTTGAAAAAATAAGACTTGAAATTAATGAAACGGATAATGAGCTTGTAAGGCTGTTTTTGCGACGCATGGAGCTTTCGGGTTGTGTTGCAGAGTATAAAAGACAAAACAATAAGCCTGTTTTTGATCCTGCAAGAGAAAGAGCAATAGTTAATCGTATTACAAAGGATATGGATGCAGAAATGGCAAGCTATTTTTCAATGCTTTATAATACGATTTTTGAAATCAGCAGAGCAAAACAGAATAAAATGCTGCTTGAGGACACCTCTCTTGCACAGGATATAAAGAAAGCTAAAGAGAATACACCCGAGTATTTTCCCGCTAATGCATCAGTTGTGTGTCAGGGAGTTGAGGGTGCGTATTCCCAGAAAGCATGTGAAAGGCTTTTCAGACGCCCTGATATAACCTATGCCGACACTTTCCGTAATGCCTTTGAAAAGGTGGCATCGGGAGAGTGCAGATATGGAGTTGTTCCCATAGAAAACAGTTTGCATGGCTCTGTTACAGATGTCTATGACCTGTTAAAAGAATTTAAAAACAGAATACATATAGTAAGGACAGTAAAAGTGCCCATTCATCATGTTTTGCTTGCAAAAAAAGGTGTGAAGCTCTGTGAAATAAAAGAGGTTTACAGTCATTCTCAGGCAATAGGACAGTGCAGTGAGTTTTTCACTAATAATCCTCAAATCAATGTAAACGTTTGTAAGAATACGGCAATGGCGGCAAAGATGGTGTCGGAAAGCGACAGAAGTGACATTGCGGCAATATCCTCATATGACTGTGCTGAACTGTATGGACTTGGAATTGTAAGCGGCGATTTGCAGAACAGCGACAATAATCATACCCGCTTTATATGCATTTCAGGAGAATTTGAAATATATCCGGCCTCATCAAAAATCGGCATAATGTTTACCGTTCCTCATCGTATAGGAAGCTTGTCAAGCATACTTTCACGCTTTACTGCAATAGGAGTAAACCTGACAAAGCTTGAAAGCCGACCAATAAAAGGACGGGACTTTGAGTTTATGTTCTACGCGGAAATAGAGTCATATGGTCTGACACAGGAGCTTTTGTCATATCTTTGCGAGCTTGATGCAAGACCTGAGGAATTTGTTTTTTTGGGAAATTATACAGAAGTTTAATCAGTTGCAGAGGGTTTTATAAATGATACAGTATGGATTGTGCGGAAGAACGCTGAAACACAGCTATTCAAAAATAATACATGAGCTTTTGGGAAATGAGCAGTATAACCTTTATAGCCTTGAAAAAGACGAGTTTTATGAACTGATGGAAAGTAAAGGCTTTAAGGCACTCAATGTTACCATTCCATATAAGACGGATGCTTATAATTTGTGCGATGTTGTTTCTGAAGAAGCAAAAAATATAGGAAGCGTAAACACAGTTGTTAATAAAGATGGCAAGCTTTACGGCTATAATACAGATTACGCAGGTTTTGTGTATATGTTAAAGCGTGCGAAAATAGATATAAAGGGGAAAAAGGTTCTGATTTTCGGAAGCGGCGGAACGAGCCTTACTGCAAGAGCTGTGTGTAAGGCAGAGGGGGCAAGGCAGTGTATTGTGGTTTCCCGTAAGGGACAGGTGAATTACGACAATGTATATCTCCACAGCGATGCAGAAATTATTATCAATACAACACCTGTTGGAATGTATCCTGATAACGGAAGAAAAATAATAGAGCTTTCAAAGTTTCCTGATTTGACGGGTGTTGTTGACGTAATTTATAATCCCTTAAAGACCGCACTTGTGCTTGAAGCACAAAAGCGAGGCTTGCCGTGTACAACGGGACTTTCTATGCTTGTAGCACAGGCAGTAAGAGCACATGAATACTTTTTTGATGTAAAAATCGAGGATTGTGTGATAGAGGATGTGCTTGTAAAATGCATGAAAAAAATACTGAACGTTGTGTTTGTGGGAATGCCTGGTTGCGGAAAGACGAGCGTTGGAAAGGAATATGCAAGGATAACGGGACGAAGCTTTCTTGATACCGACGTTTTTGTGGAACAATGCGGAATGTCTATTCCGGAAATTTTTGAAAAATACTCAGAAGAATATTTCAGAGATAAGGAAACTCAGGCAATAGAAATGCTCTGTGCTCTGTCGGAAAAGGTAATAGCAACAGGGGGAGGAGCAGTAAAGCGTGAAAAAAACATTGAGCTAATCAAGCAAAATGGAATTGTGGTATACCTTAAGAGAGAGCTTGAAAAGCTTTCAACTGACTGTAGACCTCTGTCCGCCGGTGGTTATGATAAAATCCTTGAATTATATGAGCAGCGTCATGAAATATACGAAAATGCGGCAGATATAATAATAGAAACCCACGAGGATGTGGCAGAATGTGCACAGCGTCTATACAGAATGATAGATGAAAAGCTGCCCACACTGTTTTAGGGAGTGAAACAAATGAAAAAAATACTTGTTATTAATGGGCCAAACCTTAATTTTCTCGGCATACGTGAAAAAAACATATACGGAAATGAAACGTATGATGATTTGTGTGAGCTGATACAGATAAGTGCAAAAAAGCTTGGGTGCGAGGTCGAGCTGTATCAGTCTAACCACGAGGGCTGCTTAGTTGATAAAATTCAGCAGTGCTACGGAAATAAGGACGGAATTGTGATAAATCCTGCTGCATATACTCATACAAGCGTTGCAATTTTAGATGCTTTAAAAGCAGTAAATATTCCTGCAGTTGAGGTACACATTTCAGACGTAGATTCACGTGAGGACTTTCGCAAAATTTCATACGCAGGTATGTATTGCTTCGCAAGGGTCGCAGGAGAGGGCTTTGATGGATATGTACATGCTTTAAAGCTTTTGCTTGAAAAACTAAGTCTCTGTCCTACATGAGTATTGGTAAACAAAAAATATACAATTTTAAATATAATTATGCATAAATAGAATTGTTACTAACATAAAAAATTACGTTCCTTTACAAGTACATTTTGTGGAGGAACTATTTTATGACTGGTTTTAATTCTAATTTCAATGATAT
>JAGBCG010000117.1 GCA_017938055.1 Clostridia bacterium | reverse complement strand
GGCATACACAGTAGGTGCAGCTATTGCAATCAAGAAAGGTTGCACAAAGGCTGCTGATGCAGCTGCTGCTATCGGTATCGGTCTTCAGGCATTCTGTATTAACGGCTCTGTTGCAGAAAACAGAAAAGTTGGTCTTGGACATGGTAACCTTGGTAAGATGCTTCTTAGTGAAGAAACCGAGTGCTTCTGCTTCCTTGCAGGCCATGAATCCTTTGCAGCTGCTGAGGGTGCTATTAAAATCGCTCTCAATGCAAATAAGGTTAGAACAAAGCCTTTAAAGGTTATCCTCAATGGTCTTGGTAAGGATGCTGCGTTCATCATTTCAAGAATCAATGGCTTTACCTATGTAAAGACACAGTTTGATCCGGCTACAGAAGAAGTTAAAGTTATTTCTGAAACTCCTTACTCCAAGGGTCCCAGAGCTGATGTTAAGTGCTATGGTGCTGACAGTGTTCCCGAAGGCGTTGCAATCATGAGACTTGAAAATGTTGGTGTATCTATTACAGGTAACTCAACTAACCCCACTCGCTTCCAGCATCCTGTTGCAGGCACTTATAAGAAGTGGTGTACAGAAAATGGCAAGCAGTACTTCTCAGTTGCATCCGGCGGCGGTACAGGTAGAACACTTCATCCTGATAACATGGCTGCAGGTCCTGCTTCCTATGGTATGACAGATACAATGGGTAGAATGCACGGCGATGCTCAGTTCGCAGGCTCATCCTCAGTTCCCGCACACGTAGAAATGATGGGACTTATCGGTATGGGCAACAACCCCATGGTTGGTGCTACAGTTGCTGTTGCAGTTGCTGTTGAAGAAGCAAGCAAGTAAGTAAGTTAGATAGTTAGTTAGTGTATGTAAGGTTTTTCTCCTACTTTCTTGAAAGAAAGTAGGCAAAGAACTTTAAATAAAACAAAAAACACATTCTGAGAATTAATCTTGGAATGTGTTTTTATTTATCTGTTCTTCCTACAAGATAGTCGAGTGTTACCTTGTAATAATCTGCCAGTTTTATCGCTGCCCACAAAGGAAGTTCTCTTTCACCTCGTTCATATCTCTGATAGACAGTTAATTGCATATTCAAGAGATTGGCAATGTCTTTCTGTGTTAAATCTTTGTCTTCACGTAAATCACGCACACGTCTGTATAGTGACATAGTAACCTCCCACACTTATTATAACACAATTATACAAAAATAACACCAAAAGGTGTTGACAATGGCACCACACGGTGTTATAATATATGTAAATCAAATAGCACAGCCGATATTATTAAACATACATTCAAAGAGGTTGTGCGGAAGTGGAAGAAAAATATGTGGAAGAACCTGCTTTAACTGTCAATAACAGATGGTGGCAGTTTGAGGATAGGGTAAGGATAGGAATTAGAAAGCGAGCAAAGAACTTGTACTACAGCACAGACACTTTATTAAATGATGATTTTTTTGCCATGATAATCGTAATGATTTTTGGCTTTATTCTGTTTCTTGCATTGTTTTTAAATTATTACATTCCATTTAAGCGAGAAAGAGATAATATCAAAATGGAAATTGCACGTAGCGGTAAAGAAGAAGAATATCGTTATTGGAAAAGAAAATTAAAGAACTTATATTTGAGTTCAATTCCACTGATAGGAAGATTTTTCAGATAATTACACATTTTTGGAGTGCAGAATTTGAAGATATAGATACAGTTAAATCTAGTCATAGTAACCGCTTCTTGACACCTTGAAGAACTGGCACATTTCACTTATTCGATACTTTCCTTTGTGTGTATCCTTTTTCTTTATGTTCCAATATTTCGTTTTTGTATTATATTATGTTTATGTAACTTCTCGGCATAAAAATTCCTCCTATGATATTTCTATTATACCATAGGAGGATGTTTTTTTCTATTGTCCGTTTTTACTGGACTTGTTCAATTATTAAGTCCCATTAATCTTTAAATTCAAATAGCTTTTTCAAGGGTATGTTCAATGCGTCTGCAATGTCAATGAGGGTGTCCAGAGTGCAGGAACACGCAGCGGTTTCTATTTTTTGCATATAAGTTCGGCTAATATTGCACTTTTCTGCAAGCTGCATTTGTGTCATTCCTTGCTCTTTTCGATAATGCAAAATGTTCAGTCCCACTGATAACCAAATATCGAAATTCTTTCCCTTCATCGACTTTCACCCCTCAAATAGTATTATATCCTTAGTTTACAAAACTATCGACAAACAAAAAATACGCAAATAAGAACAAATAGTTTGCATTATCCTTGTAAATATGTTATAATGCAAATATATTGTGCGTATATGATGACATTTTGTTGATATATGCGTATCAAATTATAGTACTAAATATAGGGGGAATTTGATTGGGAAGAATATGCTGTTTCGCAGGACACTCTGAGTTGTATGGTGAGAGCGAAATTTATACAAAAGTTGTTTCGGTTATTGAAAATTTGATTTTAACAGAAAATATTAATGAATTCTGGGTAGGAAATTATGGTAGTTTTGATAAACTTTGTGCAAGAGCTGTAAGAGAATTGAAAGAAAAGTATTCAGACATACAGTTAAATCTTGTCATACCATACTTGACTGTAGAAATAAATGCGTATAAAGAACAGTATTATAGAAACTTTGATAATATTTTGATTGCAGATATTCCTGAAAAAACACCAAAAAACTTTAAAATAATTAAGTCAAATGAGTATATGGTACAAAATTCTAAAGTCCTTGTTTGCTATGTAGAGCATTTCTTTGGTGGTGCTGCTAAAACTGTTGAATATGCCAAAAAACGTAGAAACATAAAAATTGTAAATGTAGCAGATAATATTAATGATTAATTATAGAAAATTGCATGATGAAACCCCGACTATCTTGGATAGTCGGGGTTATTCGCTGTATTAAAGCAGTTTAAAAACGTTTAAATTACCAAGCTACCTTTTTGCGTGCAATGTAGGAAGTGTGGAGATGCTCGTGAGCCTTGTGGCTGCCGGGCTCGCCATAGTATTCCTTGTAGATAGTCTTGATGTCTTCGTTTTCGTGAGAAAGTCTTACAGGAAGATTCTTGTCGTCTTCGTAGAGAGCTGCAGCTCTGAGAGCCTTAAGGTCAACGAAGTTACGAACAGAAGCGGGCTGATAAGGCTGACCGCCGCCGTTTACACAACCGCCGGGACAACCCATAATTTCGATAAAGGTGTAATCCTTTTCACCATTCTTAACCATGTCAAGAACTTTTCTTGCATTGCTTGTACCTGAAGCAACAGCAACCTTAACTTCTACACCGTTTACATTGTAAGAAGCTTCCTTAATGCCTTCAGTACCACGAACGTCTGTAAATTCAAGCTTTTCAGGATTCTTGCCTGTGAGATAGTAAACCGCAGTTCTGAGAGCTGCTTCCATAACACCGCCGGTAGCACCGAAGATTGTACCAGCACCTGAGCCAAGACCCATTGGTGAATCAAACTGGTCGTCAGGAAGTGCATTGAAGTTGATACCTGCACGCTTAATCATTCTTGCAAGCTCTCTTGTAGTGATAGAAACGTCTGTATCGGGAACGCCGGCAGCAGCCTGATCGTTTCTTACGATTTCAAACTTCTTGGCTGTACAAGGCATAACGCTTACAACGAAAATATCCTTAGGATCAAGTCCCATCTTTTCAGCGTAGTATGTCTTAATAACAGCACCCATCATCTGCTGAGGAGATTTGCAGGAGGAAAGATTGTCAATCATGTCAGGATAGTAGTGTTCGCAGAACTTAACCCATCCGGGAGAACATGATGTAATCATGGGAAGCTTTCCGCCGTTCTTAACTCTCTGGAGAAGCTCTGTTGCTTCTTCCATGATTGTAAGGTCAGCAGAGAAGTTTGTGTCAAATACCTTAGCAAAGCCAAGTCTTCTGAGAGCTGCAACCATCTTGCCTGTTACTACTGTACCTACAGGCATGTCAAAACATTCACCAAGAGTAGCTCTGATTGAGGGAGCTGCGTGAACAACAACGTGCTTTGTAGGATCAGCGAGAGCTGCCCAAACCTTGTCTGTATCGTCTTTTTCTGTAAGAGCACCTGTAGGACAAACTACTGTACACTGACCGCAACCGATACAAGCAACATTGCCAAGATTAAGCTCGAAAGCCTGTCCGATGTGGGTCTTGAAACCTCTGTCGTTAGCACCGATAACAGCAACTTCCTGATTCTTGTCACAAACTGCAACGCAGCGACGGCAAAGAACGCACTTGTTGTTGTCACGAACGAGATGAGGCATAGATGTGTCGTATTCGTAGCAAGGTGTATCACCGTCGTACTTGTGTTCATCAGTTACACCGTAGTCGTTGCAAAGCTTCTTGAATTCGCAGTTGCCGCTTTTAACGCATGAAAGACACTTCTTGTCGTGATCTGAAAGAAGAAGTTCAAGAGTATCCTTTCTTGAAGCTAGT
>JAGBCG010000116.1 GCA_017938055.1 Clostridia bacterium | reverse complement strand
GCACCATTCTATACAAGAATGACAAAGGCATCTGTCATGGACAGTGATTTTTCAGTAACCTATGAGGGACACGAAACCTTCGGTTACAGCGAAGTGTCAGGCTCAGCAAAAAATCCGGATATTGTGTATGAGCAAGTTAAAAAGGAAGTTGCTCACTACAAGCAAACAGGCTTTGACGATGATAGCTTTGAAAGAATAAAAAGAGCAAGATACGCAAGTCTTCTTCACATGTTCAACAGTACCGAAGAAATTGCAAACGAAATGATTTGCTCACTTTTTGACGGAGCCAATATTCTGGACTATCCTGAAATTTGTGCCTCTGTAACAAAGGCAGATGTTGAAAAAAGACTTCGTGACGGCTTTAATGAAGATAACTTTACATTGTCTGTAATTTATCCTCTTGACTGAGGGGGGAAAGAAAAATGTCACAAATATCTTTTCCGGGTCTTGGAATACCCGAATTTAATCTGAACAGAGTTTTTCTTCAAATCGGAAATTTTACAGTTTACTGGTATGGAATAATAATTTGCCTTGGCATAGTTTTGGGCTTTGCAGTGGGATATATGAGAATGAAAAGACTTGGAGTTACTCTTGATGACCTGTCCGACTATGTTCTTATATGCGTTCCGAGTGCAATAGTGGGTGCAAGACTGTATTATGTTCTGGCAGAGCTTGAGAATTATACCTCGTTTTATGACGTTTTGGCAGTCTGGCAGGGCGGTCTTGCTATATATGGCGGCATTATTGCGGGTGCTTTGTCCTTTGTGTTTGTTTGTAAATACAAGAAAAAGGCAGTTCTTAAAATATGTGATGCGGCTTCGCCCGGTCTTATTTTAGGACAGATTATTGGACGTTGGGGTAACTTCTTCAATGCTGAAGCGTTTGGAAGTGCAAGCACATATGAGTTTTTTGGAAGAAAATTTGATATTTCCTCTTTAAGCAACAGCAATCCCTTGAGAATGACCATTAACGGAGAGCTTGTACACCCTACATTTCTGTATGAGTCTTTGTGGAATCTGTGTGGCTTTGTGCTAATGAATGTGTTTTTCAAAAAGAAAGCATTTGACGGGGAGGTACTGCTGTGGTATCTGTCCTGGTATGGTCTTGGAAGATGTGTTATAGAGGGACTTAGGACAGACAGCCTTACATCAGGTACAGTAAGAATAAGTCAGTTGCTGGCACTGCTGTGTTTTGTGGCAGGAACGGTGACTATAATTGTAATCAGAGTGAAAAAAAGTGTGAAAGGAAATAAAGAAAATGGCAGTAATAATTGATGGAAAAGCGGTAAGTGCCAAAATAAGAGAAGAAATAAAGGCGGAAAGTGCGGCTTTTGAAAAGGAAACGGGAATAAAGCCCGGACTTGCGGTAATTATTGTGGGAGACGATCCTGCTTCACAAATTTATGTAAGAAATAAGGGAAAGGCATGCGAGGAGGTTGGATTTTATTCGGAAATTCACCGTTTGAGTGCTGATACCACAAAAGAGCAACTCTTAGAGCTGGTACATAGCCTCAATTCAAATGATAAAATTCACGGTATTCTCGTGCAGTCTCCACTACCAAAGCACCTTGATGAAGCACTTATTGTAAATAACATTGACTACAATAAGGATGTTGATGCGTTCCATCCTGTAAATGTCGGAAAAATAATGATAGGTGACTACAATTTTCTTCCTTGCACACCTGCAGGTGTCATGGAGCTTTTGAAAGCTTATGACATAGACGTGTGTGGCAAAGAGGTTGCGGTAGTGGGAAGAAGTAATATTGTAGGTAAACCTCAGGCAATGCTTATGCTTCATTCAAATGCTACGGTAACGGTTTGTCATTCAAAAACAAAGAATCTTGCAGATGTACTAAGACGTGCTGATGTTGTGGTAATGGCAATAGGCAAGGCAAAGTTCTTAAAAGCGGATATGATTAAAGACTCGGCTGTAGTAATTGATGTTGGAATGAATAGGGATGAAAATGGAAAGCTTTGCGGAGATGTTGACTTTGAAGAATGTGAGAAGAAAGCTTCCTATATAACACCCGTTCCCGGTGGAGTAGGCCCTATGACAATAACCATGCTTATGAAGAATACTCTTTCTTCAGCTAAGCTCAAAGTATCGAAATTATGAAGAATATAATTCTTATCGGAATGCCCGGATGTGGCAAAAGCACCCTTGGAGTTATTCTTGCAAAGGAACTGGGAATGGGTTTTGTAGACACTGATATTGTTATTCAGAACATGACAGGCTGTCTTTTGCAGCAAACCCTTGAAAAAGAGGGAGTTGAAGGGCTATTGGACAGGGAAGAACAGGCGATTCTTTCCCTTGATATGTCAAAAAACAGTGTTTATTCAACGGGTGGAAGTGCCGTTTTGCGTGAAAGCTCTATGAAGCATCTTCTTGAAAACGCAGTGTGTGTTTACATAAAGCTTCCGCTTTGTGAAATTCAAAAGAGAATCAATAATCGTTCCACAAGAGGAATTGCAGCAGAGAAGAATGAAACATTAGAGGATATATATAACTTCAGAACACCGTATTATGAAAAATACGCACATGTTACGGTGGATTGCCAAAACTCAACGGTGGAAGAAAACGTTGAAAAAATAAAGAAAAGTATTATTTGTTTTATTCAACAAAAATGATACTTGCAATTATAGAAATTGTGTGCTATACTACTCTATATATTGCATTCGTGTGAGGAAAGAATATGGATAAAAAAGAAATAAGCCTTATGGATTTGTTAAAATTGGCTGTCAGGTGGATTTATCTGTTGTTGGCAGGAATTATTATTTGCGGCGTGGTTTTGTTTATTTACAGCAAGTATTTTGTTGTACCTAAATTTGAAGCAAGTACTAAATACTGTATTCAAACAAGAGGGCAAAGTGTTGAAAGCGATGTGCTCGATAGCCAGAGAACAGTTGCGTATGCACAGCTTGTGCTTGGTACATACATTGACATTCTTGATACAAGGGATTTTGCAGAGGAAATTGTATTTTACTTGAACGGAAATGTCCGCGAAACTGATTCCAAACAAAAAAAGGATAATATAAAGGAACTTTTGCAATATATTCCCGAAGGCAAAACATACAAAGCGAATGCTGTTAAGGAAATGATTACGTATAAGTCGGAGGAAGAAAAAATATCCTTTGATGTATCGGTAAAATCCGGTTCATATAAAGAGGCTTTTGCCATTGCATGCTGCGTTGAAGCGGTGGCAAGTGACTACATTGAGGAAAAATATCCCGGAGTAGGCGTTGTTACTGTAATAGACAAGGCGGTACTTTCTGATAAGCCAATCAATAACATGGTGCTTGTTATGACTTTGGCGGGTGCTTTGTTTGGACTGATTTTGGCTATGACTCTGGCATATGTAATTGAAAGCACGGATACAAGAGTCAAGGACGAGAAATCTCTTGCTGAAAAAACAGGACTTGCAGTTATCGGTGTTATACCGGATATGAGTTCGGATAGTGCAGGAAAAAAACAAACGGAAGGAAAGCGATAAGAATGTTTTTTAATAAAAATGCTGATATTATCAACAGAACATTTGATACAATAATAAAAAAGCCGCTTTTCCGTGTTGTTGAGGCATATAAGGCGTTGAGAACAAATATAATGTTTTCAATTCCTGCCGAGGAAAACCGTGCAAGAAAAGTTTTGTTTACAAGTGCAAATCCCGGTGATGGTAAAACTACAGTAAGCGTTAATACAGCTATTACATTTGCTCAGGCAGATATGAGAGTTGTAATTGTGGATGCAGACTTAAGAAAACCCACAACACATAAGTATTTCAACATGTCTGCAAAAAAAGGACTTTCAGGTATTCTTTCGGGTCAAAACACTCTTGAGGAATGTTTGCAAACAGTACCGGGTGTAGAAAATCTGTATCTTATTGCATCGGGAATACTTCCGCCAAACCCGTCTGAATTGCTTTCAGGAAAATATGTGGACAGGCTTTTTCAAAAGCTTGAGGAAATGTTTGATGTTATAATTGTTGACACACCTCCTGTTACGGTTGTATCGGATGCTCTTTCTCTATGTAATAGGGTGGACGGAGTGTTGGTGGTGGCTTCAAATAATAAGACCTCATATCCCGAGTTGCAGGAGGCTATTAAAAACCTTGAATTTGCAGATGCAAAGATCTTGGGCGTAGTATTTAACAGAGCAAAAGCAAGAGTTTCCACCAGAGGAAAGAAATATAACGATTATTACAGCTCTAAAGAAGATTTACAACTAAATTAAATTTAAGGACTGCTTTCGCAGTCCTTTTCGTTTGATATTAGCCTGTGATGTCGTAGATTTTGTTTATAATCATTGAAGCATTTACACCGGTAATTGTTGTGTCTGCCGTTGCATCGCCGGTAATGGTTACGTTAAGACTAAGCGTTGTGTCTGTAGGCAGAGTAATACCTAAAAGACCAGAAAGCTCAAAGCTTTGTGCTGCGGCAGTAGAGGTGAATGAACGGGCAAATTCAGGGTGAAGTATTCCGCCGTATTCAGGTGTTACGGTTATTGTAAGGCCTGCTTCGGGAGCTACACCACTTACGGAATATGCTGCTGTGTAAGTTCCGCTCTCAAGGCTTACAGCACCGCTTGTGGTGTTTTTTGCAAGATTTCCGGTTCCCAGGACATATCTCAAAGGTACAATGCTGCCTGTAGTCAGCGTAGTGCCTGAAGAACTAAGGAAAGCAAATGCTCCTGCTCTTTCTGAGGGAAAGTCCGGGGAATTACTCCCGTTGCATTCGCAAGGACAGTAGTTGGGATAAAAAGGGGGGCGGCATGGGCAGGGAAAGGTACCGGGAGGACAGGTGGAGCAAACAGAATGACGAGGAGGACAATTCCACATAGGTCTGTTTGAGCAGCCGCAAGTGCTGTTGTTATTAGTATTGCATCCGCAAACGCCGTTATTGCCGTTACATCCGCAGCCTGAGTTGCATCCGCAAACTCTGTTATTGCTGTTACATCCGCAGGAACCTGAATTGTTGCCACATCCGCAAGAGTTGTTTCTGTATAATGAACTGTTACAGTATGCCATGGTGATGTTCCTTTCTGTATGGAGTGAAGACGAATTTCTTCGTCACTACATGTTATGAAACATTTTTGAGCCGTGACACCGACAGCTTTGGTTATGTTAAAAGTAAAAAACACAATAATTACAAAAAAGTCTGTAAAAGTATTTGAAATAACAGTTTAAGTGTTCCTAATAAAAATATAATCAAATAAAATAAGATTAAAAAAAGAAGTGATGATTGTAAAAATGCAAAATAAAATATTAAGGCTGTTTACCACAATGCTTGCAAAACGATGATAAAATTTTAATAGTAGCAAATAATGATTTTCAATAAATTGTTTGATAAAAACAAAGGAGGAGCCATCTTGTAAAAGATGACTCCTTACTGAATTGCTGTGTGATAAATTAGTCTTCAAGTCTTTCCTTAATGCCTGTGAATGACTTTTCAATGGTTTCCTTTGAGGGCTTTTTTGAAACAAGACAAATAATTGGGAAAATTATAAGGCTTGCGAACATTGCAAACGCACCACAGTTAATAGGTGATTGAAGAATAACAGGAAAACTGCTTCTGAAAAGAAGATTTGCAACCATGATTCCTGCTCCAAAAATCATGCAGGCAAAGGTCGCAGCCTTGGAGGCCCACTTTGCATACAGACCGTAGAGAAACGGTGCAAGAAATGCACCCGCCAGAGCACCCCATGATACACCCATAAGCTGTGCGATAAATGCAACTGCACCACTTTCAGATTTAACCTGGTAAATGGCAATCATAGCAGAGATAACAATGAATACTACAATGAAAATACGCATAATTAAAAGCTGCTTCTTTTCTTTCATATTCTTAACAAAAGAGCCTTTTATAAAGTCAAGCGTAAGAGTGGAGCTTGATGTAAGAACAAGAGAGGAAAGAGTTGACATGGATGCAGAGAGAACAAGTACAATGACTATTGCAATGAGAAGTGTTGGAAGTCCTTCAAGCATTTTTGGAATAACTGCATCATAACCGCCTATGGGAACATCATTAATAGCTTCTACACCCGAGATTCTTGCAAAACCACCCAAAAAGTAGCATCCGCCTGCAACGATAACTGCAAAGAATGTGGAGATGAGAGTGCCTCTGCTTATAGCCTTTTCGCTCTTTATTGCGTAGAACTTTTGCACCATTTGAGGAAGTCCCCATGTGCCAAGGGAGGTGAGAATTACAACGCCCAAAAGGTTTACAGGATCAGGACCGAACATTGATGCAAATGAGCCTGAAGCAGTAATAGGACCTGCGGTTTCCGGAACGGGAACTTTTGCAAGCTCATTAAGAGAACCTATAAAACCACCATGGCTTCCAAGAACGGCACCTATTACGGCAACGATACCTACAAGCATTATAATACCCTGAATGAAGTCGTTTATAGCTGTTGCCATATAACCTCCTGCAATGACATATATACCTGTCAGCACAGACATTGCAATTACGCAGTAAGCATAGTCAATTCCAAAAGCGGACTCAAATAATCTTGAAAGACCATTGAAAAGAGAAGCAGTGTAGGGAATAAGGAAAATAAAGGTTATAGCCGAAGAAATAACTTTTAACGCTTTTGAGTCATATCTCTTTTCAAAGAATTGTGGCATTGTTGCAGAACCAAGCATTTGAGTCATAATTCTCGTACGTCTTCCAAGTACTACCCAGGCAAGAAGAGAACCAAGAATGGCATTACCTATACCAATCCATGTAGAAGCAAGACCATATTTCCAACCAAACTGACCTGCGTAGCCGATAAAGATAACGGCAGAAAAGTAGCTTGTGCCGTATGCAAAAGCAGTGAGCCAGGGACCAACACTTCTTCCTCCAAGAACAAATCCATTAACGTCTGTTGCAGTTTTGCGACAGTAAATGCCTACACCTAATGTAATCGCAAAGAAAACAACCAGAAACAAAATTTTTATTACCATTTGAACCATCCTTTCTACGGCACAGGGATAATGGTATAAAAAAAGCCCTCTGCCAAACAAAATAGCAGAGGACGATATAAATCGTGGTACCACCTCAATTTGCTTTCACCTTTCGGTAAAAACCTCAACAGGTCGGACAGTCACCCAAAGGAATCCACTCGAGTAGAATTACTTTCGTTACGGCTCTGCCTTAACCCTTACACTGTAACGTGTGTGAAACGTCATAGCCTATTTTTGCCGTCGCAAAACTTCGGTATGCGGCTCTCGAAATGTATTCGGTGTGCTTCCATTCTACCGTCTTTCACCAACCGACGGCTCTCTGAAGATATGTAAAACAAACCTACTTGTTTTCGGTCACTGCCTTTAATAGATGTTAAGATTTTAGCACATTAAAGTGCTTAATTCTACAGAAAATTGTGAATAAATTGAGCAAATATGTTAAACGATACTTACCAAACAGCCATCAGATGAGATTATTCTTCTCAAAATAAGCATAAGTTTCGGTAATAGCTTTTTCAAAATCCTTGTTGTCAACGCCAACGATAATGTTAAGCTCACTGGAGCCCTGGTCAATCATTCTGATGTTGATGTCAGCTGCAGCAAGAGCTGAGAAGAGGGAAGCAGCAGTACCTTTTGCATTTTTCATTCCTCTGCCCACAACAGCTATTAAAGCAATGTTCTTTTCAACGCTTATTGTGTCGGGAGCACAGGTTTCAATAAGGTCAGCAATGATATCGTCTTCATTGCCTGCAAGCTCGTGGTC
>JAGBCG010000115.1 GCA_017938055.1 Clostridia bacterium | reverse complement strand
TTTGGAATTTCTCTTTTTCCGCCGTTTTCATATGCATATTTTACCGCCTGTGCAATTTTTTCAATATCTCCAACGCCTACAATGGCATCAACCTCCGGCATCAGTTCAAATATTTCTTCTTTATATCTCTGTGCAAGGCATCCCGTTACAACAATCCCCTTCAGATGTCTGTTTTCTCTTAACCATGCAACATCTAAAATTGTATCTATTGCCTCCTGCTTTGCACTCTCTATAAAGGCACAGGTATTTATTACCACAACATCTGCGTGTATATCTTCTTCTACTATTTCTATATTTTCTTTTAAAAGCGTCGACAGCATCACTTCTGAATCCAACAAATTTTTCGGACAGCCAAGCGATACAAACGCACACTTTATGCTCATGGTATTTTCCTTTCTGCATACATATTTACCCTTTTAAAAGGATTTCATTATATCATATCACAATTTTACAAAAAATTCAAGTGCTAATTCAATATATTTACGCTTTATCTATCATTTAATTCTTTTAATTTGTGCCTTTTTTCTAATTTGCTGTAACTATTATCAAAATCCATGTAATTAACTTAATGAAAACACAAAAAACATCTAATGTTACGAAAGGGAATCCGTATGAGTAAAAAAAGCAGAAGAATATACATACTTCTCACAGGCTTTCGTGATGTTGGCTCGTTTTTTTTACGTGCATTTACAGGCTGTGAATACACCCACGCCTCAATCGGTCTTGATGAAGACATGAATACCTTCTACAGTTTTGTATACAAAGGCTTTATGGTCGAAAAAATAGCACGCTATTTAAAGCCTTCCTCAAAACCATTTTCATGTCAGCTTTACGAATTAAAGGTAACAGAAAAGGTTTACAGCTCTATAAAAAAAGCTTTAAAATCCTTTACCTGCCTTAAAAGCAAGCTGTCATATTCAAAGCTTGGTGTTGCAATGTGTCTTTTTAAAATTCCATACAAGAAGAATTACAGCTTTTTCTGCTCACAGTTTGTTGCCGACATTTTAAGGCGTACAAAAGCTGCCAAAATCAGAAAGGACAGCGGCATGTATTTTCCTGAGGATTTAAAGAGAATAGACGGCTTGAAGCTCAGGTTTGTGGGAAATCACAGAGATTTTTTCAGCAATTACTGTGTAAGCGTAAATCTTGTATAAAAGACAACATTAAAAAGCAAGTGGCTGCTTCACTTTCATGAAGCAGCCTTTTATTATTCTTCAGCTTTAACGCTTTTTCTTACTCTTTCAATAAGCTCAGCACTCTGCACATCTCCAAGACCATACTGTGCAAACTGTCTTATCATTTTTACTGTAAGCTGAAGCACCGTATCCTCAGGATTTGCCTTTATAAATGTTGCAATAGCTCCGTTATCGTCAAGATAATCGCTATAAAGCATAATAGCTTTATTGGTTATTTCAATATTTGTACCCACTGCCGAGTGGTTAATAAGAACGCTTTTATAAATCTCTCCAAAACCTGATGTTTCAACATTTTCAAGCAATGCGGTTTCTTTCATTTCGTCCTCAAAAACCACATGATAAGTAACCTTTTCAATGCCTATTCTTTCAAGATATGCCAAAAGCGTAATTAAGTTAAGCTGACAGAACAAGTCCTCGCCAAAATACACATGAACATCGTCCCCTGCCCGCATTTTTAAGAGCTGATTTGCAAACTTTTTTCTATATTTATCCACAGGTATTGACAGTGTTCTGCATCTGTCTGCTATAAAAGCCTGACTGAACGGCTCACTTTGTGTAACCTTCCCGCTTATCATTGATTCGCAGAACGGAATACAAGCCTTAAAGCCCAATTCCTTATCATAGCTAACCATTGCTTCGCCAGAAACTATATTAATTCTCAATGCAACTCATTCCTTTGAAATCATTATTTTACGTTACTTAAATCAGTTATCGTCGTACCTGGATAGTAAATGCCCAGAATCTCACTGTATGTATACCCAGCATTGGCTGCATACTGGCTTCCATACTGACTCAATCCTACGCCATGTCCATAGCCACGTCCATCAATATAGTATCCGCCACAAACGCCCTGTGCAGTCTTTTCCCCGTCTGAAGTAAGATAGTGTACGGGCTTACTTGTGTCAATGGTTTCTTTTCCCATTGCCGTCACAACCGTAAGGTTCTGCTTATTGTCGGAAGGCAGATACATCTTTGTAATTGTAAAGTTTGCACTTCTTGCGTACTTTGAAAAAAGAGAATTTATCTGACTTGATGTTTTTAGTGTAACGGAGTTTCCGGACGTATCGGTTATTGTCATATTATTGAGATAACCGGGAGTATCATCATCCACCTTAATGCTTTCAATATTTCCTGAAAGCGTACTGCTATATGAAGAAGATGCAATAAGAGCTGCAAGCTCTGCATCAGTTATAAATCTCGACCATTTACCATAGCTAAGTTCTTCATATTTTTCAAAAGGAGTTTGTACTACGGTTAGGTAAGGATATCCATCAGGATTGGAGCCCCATGCCCCTGCAGCACTTTCCGTAACTCCTCCGCTTATTGCATGATATACCGCCGTTATCAGTTTATCGTTATATACAATTACCTGTCCGTTTGTATCATCTGTTGCTTTATTGGTGCTGTAGACACATTTTGAAATACCGCTGTACACCTGACAGCAGGTTGTTTTACAAAGATCTACGCCGTATGCCTTATGTTTTGTTCCAAGGCTCTGATGAGTAAAGGTTCTTGTTGCGACAGCCGCCGCACGAAGTGCCTGCTCATGCCAGCTTGGATATATTTCGCTCGGAAGCACGCCCTTTATGTACTGCTCCGATTCCACAAGATTTATTACATTATGACTTGCGTCATCATTGGGTGTCAGAAGCATGTAATAGGGATATTTTATTCCGCTATAAAGAGTATATGCACTTGTTCTGTCCTGTCCCTGAGGACATATTACAGGACTTTTACCGCTTTCTGTTTCAAAAAGGCAGCCATTACTGTTAGCATCATAAAACTTAAATGTCCCGCTTGCAGTTTTTTCTGCATATATGGAATTTGAAGCAAAAAACATAGTGGGAGAAAAGGTATCATCTGCTCCGAGATAGCCTATCTGAAAACCATTTGCAAAAGAGAAGCTACTTCTTGTAACTGCACTTTTACCAAAACTCAGTCCAACACGAATATAAATTTCCTCGGCACTGCAGCAAAGTGACAGCACAAGCATCATCAGAGCAAATATATATATTTTAAGTGTTTTCATTAATTATCACCTTGAATTTCGGCACATAACCTTACCTGAAAAGCTATGTGCCGCATTATATGTATAGTTTTTAGTACGGAAGAATTGCCGCAATACCTCCAAGCACAAAAAGTGCTGCAAGTACTATGGCAACAACTCTTATTGCTACTTTCTTTTTATCTGTTTTCTTAGCCAATTCTATAGTCACCTCTAATCATTACATATGCTTTATCACTGACAACCGTAAAGCCTCTGCCATCATCTCCTCTTGGGATTATACAATATGAATTGATGGCAATTTGTTCACCGTTCATGATTTCCTTACCCAATGTAATATCTGCTATTCCCTGATCATCAAAATCAGATACACAAGCTACATTACTTCCGGGACGAACAATAATTTCAAGTGCCGACTCTGCGTACACATTCTGTCCCTTATTCAGCTCAATAACAGCATAATTTCCGCTTTTCTCAACTGATGTATTAGATGAGCCGTTCATTTCTGCTAACACTTCCGTTTTAAGCTTTGGCAATGCCACCTGTTCAAGATAGCTGAGTGTTATAAGCGGATCAGTATCAGTGGATGCCATTACCTTTCCTGCTGCAAAAGAAGCTCCTACTGCAAGACATACTGCACCCACTACAGCAATCATACGTGATTTTTTCAAAAGCTCACTTCCTTTTTTGCTTTTCTTTATAACATAATAACACAAATTATGCACAATTTCAAGTAGTATTTTTTGTTTGCGTGGAATGTTTACATATAGTATAAAAAATATCAAGCTTTTTCACATTCTGACAAAAAAGTCCGTGAATCACTTCTGACCCACGGACAAGCTTTTGTGTTAAATGCTATTACTACTGTAATTTCCTATATAATGCACAAAAACATTTTGATTAAATATACACTATTACTTTGCGTAATCAACCTTACGGTTTTCGCGGATTATCATTACCTTAATCTGACCGGGATATTCCAATTCGTTTTCAATCTTCTTTGAAATATCTCGTGCAAGGAATGCCATTTCGTCATCCCTTACCTCATCAGGCTTGACCATAACACGAATTTCTCTGCCCGCCTGAATTGCAAAGCACTTTTCAACACCATTAAATTCTGTTGCAATTTCTTCAAGACGCTGTAATCTCTTGATATAGGATTCAAGATTTTCACGTCTTGCACCGGGACGTGCCGCTGATACTGCGTCCGCCGCCTGAACAAGCATTGCTATTACGGTACTAGCCTCAACGTCGCCGTGATGTGCTTCGATGGCGTGAATAATTTCCTTATTCTCATGATACTTCTTGGCAAGCTCAACACCTATCTGGATATGTGAGCCGTCAACATCATGGTCAACTGCCTTACCAATGTCATGAAGAAGTCCTGCACGCTTTGCCATCATGGTGTCAACGCCCAGCTCTGCTGCCATCATTCCCGCAATATGAGAAACCTCAATGGAGTGGATAAGTACATTCTGACCATAGCTTGTACGAAAACGCAAGCGACCCAGTATTTTAATAAGCTCGGGATTAAGTCCGTGAACACCTGTTTCAAAGGTGGCCTGTTCTCCGGACTGCTTAATAACAAGGTCGACTTCCTTACGGCTCTTTTCTACCATTTCCTCAATTCTTGCAGGATGGATTCTGCCGTCGGACACAAGCTTTTCAAGGGACATTCTTGCAACCTCACGTCTTACAGGATCAAAGCTTGATACCGTAATTGCTTCGGGTGTATCGTCAATTATCAGGTCAACTCCCGTCAAGGTTTCAATAGTCCTGATGTTTCTACCCTCTCTACCGATAATTCTTCCCTTCATTTCATCGTTGGGAAGAGCTACTGTAGATACTGTAGCTTCGCTTACATAGTCGGAAGCACAGCGTTGAATTGCAAGTGAAATAATATTTCTTGCCTTATTGTCTGCTTCCTCCTTATACTCCTG
>JAGBCG010000114.1 GCA_017938055.1 Clostridia bacterium | reverse complement strand
TCTATAATTTAACAACGCCTGTGCAAGAAGCATATCCTGTTCATATGTAATTTTTATGTTATATGAGGCTGTTTCGCAGAGGTACACCTTTTCTCCAAGCTTTACAACAAGCGAGCTGTCATCTGTTGCACAAAACCCTGTTTTATTTGCATTGTCAAGTGCCCTTTTATAAAGCTGCTTATCAAACACCTGTGGCGTTTGAATCAACCATAGATTATCACGCTCTACATTATCACAAACAATACTGTTTTCGTCAGTTCTCTTTACTGTATCACGCACACGCATGGCACATACAGCATTTCCTTTTTCCATCGCAACTGAAAAAACATTCTTTGCCATTTTCTCATCAAACAACGGTCTTGCCGCATCATGAATTGCAACATACTTAACTTCAGAATCATCGAAAAGTCCGCACGTAAAGGCATTTTGCACGCTGCTTTGTCTGTCAGCACCGCCTGCAACTATTTTTCTTACCTTTTTATACTCATTTTCTTCGCAAAGCTGTTGTATATCCTTGATTCTATCAGCTTTTGCCGCAATAACTACAAAGCTTACCTCATCAACATTTTCAAAGGTTTCAAGGCTATAGCACAGCATTTGCTTGCCACACAGTTTTTCCAATGGCTTATATTTTCCGCCCATTCTGCTTCCGCTTCCCCCTGCGGTAATTATGACCCCTATCTTTTCACCCGTCACCTATGTGCACCTCACTTTATGGCAACACTTCGCCATAGTATTACTTATATAGTATAACATCTTGTATTAAAATTTAACAGCATTTTAGTGTTAATTCATTGTTAATATATAAAAAGCCTCGTTTGGTGATTTTGTTAACTATAAATTAATTAAAGGTACACAAAATGCTGTAATTTTCCTTTTATTATTCATAAATACTTGTTGAAATAAATTTTAAATGAGTATAAAATATAAGGGATTGTAGACTGAAGTATTATGCCTAATTATATGCAAAATTCTTTCAATATTATTAAGGGTGGAATTTGTGACATGGAATACGGTAGTATTTGTTCAAGAAAAAATGAAAAAATTATACAAGCAGCAAAGCTATCTGACAAAAAGCACCGTGACAGAGAAAACCTGTTCTTTATTGAGGGTGCAAAGCTTTTACAGGAAGCTATTATAGATAATCTTCAAATTGTCAGCATCTTTTTTACTCAGTCTGCCCTTGAAAAATACTCTCATATTATTTCACAGGCAAAGAACGCACAGCTTTTTGAACTAACAAACGAGGTTTTTGAAAAGCTCACATGCGAGGAAGCTCCTCAGGGAATTTTTACAATTATAAAAAAGCCATGTGAATTTCACTTTGACGGTAATTATTTATCTGAGGGTGGCTTTTTAATACTTGAGGATGTGCAAAACCCGATGAACATAGGTGCTATTTTCAGGTGTGCCTACTCCCTTGGAATCGAAAAAATCATTTTGACTAAGGGTTGTGCCGATGTATACAATCCAAAGGCTTTAAGAGGTGCTATGGGCAGTATTTTCAAATGCAAGTTTGAGTATTGCGACTCTTTACATTCTTTCATAGAAAAGCAGCAATCATTTGGAAACAGAGTCATCTGTACCACATTAAGCGAACAATCGCTTCTACTTGGCGATTTTGAGTTTAACAAAACCGACATCTTTATTATCGGCAACGAGGGAAACGGAATAAGTGAAAAGACAATATCTCTTTGTGATAGCAGCATTATAATTCCGATGCTTTCGGGTGCTGAATCGTTAAATGCGGCAACGGCTTGTGCTGTTGTATTATGGGAAAAGAATAAAAACAAGCTTCTGGACATTCACAAGAAAGGAGAAACTCAAAATGGATGAAAAGCTTTTATACTACATCTGGCTATCATGCACTTTCCGTGCAGGCTCTCCTGTTCCAAAGCTTCTCCTTAACAGCTTCCATTCCATAACTGACATTTACAACGCTTCAAAAGATGACTATGAGCTTCTTTCACTTTCAAAACACGATTATTCAAAGCTGAGCAACAAAGATTTATCTCAGGCTAAACGAATTTATAAATTCTGTAATGAGCAAAACATTGGTATTCTTACCTTTGACAATGAGTATTATCCAGAACGCTTAAAGCTTACAGAAAACCCTCCCGCCATGTTTTATTACAGAGGACGGCTTAAAAATCTTGACGATTTTCCATGCATTACTATGGTAGGAACTCGTTCGTGTTCAGAAAGAGGTTTTCGACATGCCTACAGTACTGCATACGATGCAGCAAGCAAAGGGGCGGTTATTGTAAACGGTCTTGCTTTAGGTATTGACGGAGCGTGTCTTGCAGGTGCACTTGACGCAAACGGCTATGCTGTAGGTATTCTGGGTAATGGTATAGACAGGATTTATCCTGCCGGCAACAAGGAGATTTTTGAAAGACTATGTGCTACAGGTCTTATACTTACTGAATTTGCTCCATTTACAGTTCCGGATGGTAAAAATTTTCCTGTCAGAAACAGAGTTTTAAGCGGCATATCTATTGCTACGTGTGTTTTTGAGGCAGAATTGAAAAGAAGCGGTGCTATGATTACCGCAGAGCATGCTATAAATCAAGGTAAAAGACTTTT
>JAGBCG010000113.1 GCA_017938055.1 Clostridia bacterium | reverse complement strand
TTTGGCTTTGCCCGGCAAAAAGCTGAAAATCAGTGCCGGAAAGGCCATTTCTGATACAATTATTAATATTTTGGATGAGGAGGACTACATTTAATGATTGGTTTTGCCATGTGCGGCTCTTTTTGTAATTTTGAAAATTGCTTTAAAGAGCTTGAAAGGATGGTAAAAAGCGGAGAGGATGTTCTTCCAATTATGTCGTATAACGTTATAAATACTGATACAAGGTTTGGAAAGGCAAAAGATTTTATAGACAAGGCTCAAAGGCTGTGTGGAAAAAAAGTGGTGTGTACACTTGAAGACGCCGAGCCTTTAGGACCTAAAATTCCACTTGAGTGTCTATGTATTTGTCCGTGTACCGGAAACACTCTTGCAAAGCTTTCACTGGGAATATGTGATACGCCCGTAACACTGTCCGCGAAAGCACATTTGCGAAACGACCGACCGCTTGTTATAGCACTTGCTTCTAATGACGGTCTTTGTGGAAATGCGGAAAATTTTGGAAGAATGCTTGCAAGAAGAAATGTGTACTTTGTGCCTTTGCGACAAGATGATGCTTTGAAAAAACCACGAAGTCTTGTGTGCGAATTTTCACTTCTTGCCGACACTGTTGAAAGGGCGAAAAAAGGAGTACAGATGCAGCCAATTCTTTTGTAGCGTTTTAAAATTTGTAAAATATATGATACAAATTTTAATTGAATTTAATGTAAAAAAATAGTATTATGTTAAAAAAGAGGAATGTGATTTAAATGATTAGTTCAAGTATAAAAAAACTTTGCACCTATGCTCTCGAAAAAAATCTTATCAGCAAACTTGATTTTCGCTATAGCATTAATAAAATTCTTGAGGCATTGAATATTGATGAGTACAAAGACGACGGAAAAACCTACTCAAACATTGACCTTGAATCTACTTTAAATGAATTGCTCGAATATGCTATACAAAACGGCGTTATAGAAGATGGAATAGCTTGTCGTGATTTGTTTGACACAAAGCTCATGGGTCTGCTTACTCCAAATCCTTCAGTTGTTATAGATAAATTTTATAACCTCTACAGCGTATCACCAGTTAAGGCTACGGAGTTTTACTATGATTTAAGCAAAAATACCGACTATATCCGCACGTATCGTGTAAAAAAGGATATAAAGTGGGCAACCCAAAGCGAGTACGGCCCTATTGATATAACCATTAACTTGTCAAAGCCTGAAAAAGACCCTAAAGCTATTGCAGCGGCAAAGAATATGAAACAATCAGGATATCCTAAATGCAATCTTTGCGTTGAAAATGAGGGATATGCAGGCAATCTGAATTCTCCGGCAAGACAAAATCACCGTATTATTCCCGTAAACCTTAACAATAGCAACTGGTTTATGCAGTATTCTCCCTATGTTTATTATAATGAACACTGCATTGTTTTTAACAGTGTGCATGTTCCAATGAAGATTGACAGAAGCTGTTTTGAAAAGCTTTTGGATTTTGTGGAATTGTTCCCACATTATTTTATTGGTTCAAATGCTGATTTGCCCATAGTTGGAGGCTCTATTCTCAGCCATGAACATTTTCAGGGCGGAAACTATGAATTTGCGATGGCAAAAGCTCATATTGAAACCCCTGTTTCATTTGCGGGATATGAAGACGTTACTTGCGGAATTGTCAAGTGGCCAATGTCTGTTATAAGAATCAACGGCAAGGATAAGAGCAGACTTGTTATGCTTGCAGACAAGATACTTTCAGCATGGCGTGAATATACCGATGAAAATGCATTTATCTATGCCTTTACCAAAAATGAGCCTCATAATACCATTACTCCCATAGCAAGACGTGTGGGTGAGAATTATGAGCTTGATTTAGTATTAAGAAACAATATTACCACCAAAGAGCATCCTTTAGGCGTTTATCATCCTCACAGTGAGCTTCATCACATTAAAAAAGAAAATATAGGACTTATAGAAGTTATGGGACTTGCTGTACTTC
>JAGBCG010000112.1 GCA_017938055.1 Clostridia bacterium | reverse complement strand
GATATAAAAAAATTTGAAGTTGCTACCCCTCAGGTAAAAATCACTGTAGATCCCGAATATACATACACTCTTGAAACAAGGGTTATAGACGGAATAAAGTACATACTCATTCCTGCAGAAGACGGCGTTACTGTAAACGGTGTCAATGTCAACATTTCCCATCAGGAAATGAAAGAGTAAAAAAGCAAAATTTAGACCGACAAAGCAGCTTTTTAGCTGACAATGTCGGCCTTTTTTTATTACATAACGTGTGCCGGAGATTTTTCTCTGCCTACAGTCGTATTGTCACATGTTCTGTTTCTGAGTTCTCTTATGGGATGCTCTTTCACCTCAAAGCGATAGTCCATGCCCCTTTGTCTGATATATCTTTCTATAACCTCGTGACTTGGTACGTTTGCTACGTTACAGTTAAGTGCATTCTGGAAGAAGAAGAATTTTGATGTGTCAGGAACCTTATCAACCTCTACATAGTTATCAAGAATACTTGTCTGATACACAGTATTTTCAAGCACATCACGCACATAATCAATGTTTTCTCTGAAGTTGAGAAGCTCCGGAAAAGTACCATCGGGAATGACCTGCTGCCACTGCTTACGCTCATATCTTGCAAGAAGCTCTGCCGCCTTATGAAGATGTGCAATTTCCTGCATAAGCATTTCCTCCCATATAAGTTTAATATACGGGTCAGACTCATCTGTATAGCAGGAATAGTAAAGATAACACTCAGTATATTCATGCATAAGCAGCGATTCAAGCCATGTGCAATTAGGATCAAGCAGGCTTTCGTACTGTGAAACGTGCTGTTCCTCAATAAGACCGATTTCCTGATAAAGACGTCTGCCAATATCATTTTCATAAAAGGGTGCAATATTCATATAATAGTTCATTGTCTGCTGTTCGGCAGCGGTAATGATATTTACATTCAGCTTTGTAAGAAGCTCGGCACTCTTGAAGTCTGTAGACGGCTTTACGTTATCATAAGGGTAGCGATGCTCAGAAATTGTAGGTCTTCCGGGCATTATCTCGGTGTATCTTCCCACAAGCTGTTCTGCCTTTATACCTTTATCCATTTCAAGCAAATCCGCATATCTGTACAAATGGTCAAAGTCCTCCAAAAGAGCAAAGTCAAGTGCCTTTTTAACATGGGCATCCTTTTCACGCTTTGCAAGAATTGCTGTAAGGTCCACTGCAAGCTGTTCATATGCAATAGTAGTTTCAAGGGGACTTTCGTTTATAGGCTTTAAGCATGCCAAAATCATCTGCTGTTGTTTTTCAACACGTCGTGTAAGGGCTATTTCACGTCTTAAATCCATATTCTCACAATGTCGTGCGAACTGATGTGAAAACCAGTTTGCCTCAAACTCTGTACCATTCATAAGAATTATTCTTGTTTTGGTATAAGGATCAGTGCTCTCCTTATTGTATGGCTTTGGATAAATTTCTTTCCAGCTTTTGAATGATTCGTCAATCTGACAGCTTTTTTGTTCAAAAGGATTCATTCTGTTCACTCCAAATTATAAATTACACATTTTTGTGCATTATAATTATATGCAGTTTTTTTGTATGTTAATCTTTTTAAAACACATAAAAAAGCAATTTTTAAACAAAGTGCAAAAAACGTGCAGTAAAATCTGCACGTTTTTAAATTGCTATTAAAATTAAAGCTTAATCATCTCTGCACTAAGTGCGGGAACCTTTACGTCTTCTTTTCCTACCTTAACTGTAACTTCACGCAAAGTATGGTTAACAATAATCTGTGCCTTTTCTCCGTCCTTTTCCCACGCAGAATAATATACGTCAGGAATTGAAACGTATCTGTCACCACGGCAAGGATAATCCTCATATTCGCATTGAACCTCAAGAGGCTTTATCATCTTGCCATCGAAAAGGAACTTAAATGCCTTTTCCTTATAGAACTTCTGCATATTAGCCACAAACTGAATTGCTC
>JAGBCG010000008.1 GCA_017938055.1 Clostridia bacterium | reverse complement strand
CTTATACAGCATCTACTCACTGTTTTTTATGGTTTGACACTTTTAATACAGAAGAATATACATCCTTAGTCATGATTTTTATTATTCCCTCAAGCACACATTCAAGCGGTCTTTTGGCAACATACACTTTTAAGTGCGTTTTTTCACCCACAAGCCGACTGATACCTGCAAGCATTGCACCTCCACCTGTCAGCGTTATTCCTGACATATAAATATCACCGCAAAGTTCGGGAGGCGTTACTTCAAGGGGTGCTTTTATTACATCAATAATCTGATTGAGTACGGGAAGCATTGCGTTTCTGACTTCGCCCGAATAGATATTGAATACCGCAGGAAGTCCTGTTATAAGGTTTCTTCCTCTTACCTCAAGCATTCCCACATCCGTACTTTTATGTGCAGAGCCTATTTCCTTTTTTATGTCCTCGGCAGTTATTTCGCCTATTTCAACGTTGAATTTTGTTTTGATATACTCCGATATTGCCTCATTCAGCTCATCACCTGCAACACGTATAGAGTTAGATACCGCAACTCCGCCCGCAGTTACCACCGCAACCTCTGTTGTTCCTCCGCCAATATCTACAACCATGTTTCCAACAGGCTGCTTGAAGCTAAGATTTGCACCTATTGCAGCTGCCACAGGCTCCTCCACCAGAGCAACGCTTGAAACTCCCACCTCAAACAAAGCATTTTCCAATGCACTGTGCTCCACCTGCGTTACTCCACAGGGAATACACACTATTACCTTTGGGCGAACAAACATACTTTTGTTTATTGCCTGTCTTACAAAATAGTTGAGCATTGCAAGTGTAAGCTCAAAGTCACCTATAACTCCGTCTCTCAGTGGTCTTACAACAGAGATATTTTGTGCAGTTTTTCCCACAAGCTTTTTTGCTTCGCTTCCTATTGCTATTATTTCCTCAGTCCTGTTATCATATGCCACATAGGACGGCTCATTTATTATTATTCCCTTTTGCGGCGTTGCTACAAGTGTGTTTGCCGTTCCGAGATCTATTCCCACATAATTGGAATTTGGCATTTAACCACTTATCCTTTCTGACATAGCTTCTTTTGTAAACTTTGCAAGAGTGTCACGCACAGCTTCACCTGCAAGTGATAGCGGTGACAGTGTTGTTACAAGCATTCCGGTTTTTTCCATTGCCTTCTTAAGCAAAAGCTCATCATGCATACCAACCTTTTTTTCACCATCAACAAGCACAAACAAATCCGCACCTGTAAACATTCCTCCCATGGCACATTTAACAGGCAGTTTTCCTACACACGGCAATACTCTTGGATTCTTTTTCAGAACACACGACATTATTCCCGTTACAATACTTTGTTCCTCCAAGGAATCACTTTTCTTCATTGGAACAGGTATGCGTCCGTCTGACAGCATCGTGCAAAAGCTATCGAATATCTGTGCATTATTTCCTGTTCTTCTTATAAGCCTTGAGTCCTTTACATTAAGACTTGTAAGAAAATATGTCTTTTCCGTTACTTTATCACAGATACTTATGTATGCTTCGGGTATATTTTCATTATAAACCTTGCCTGCATAGCCAAAGTCCCAGCCTATTCTTCCGTCCTTATCAAGACCAAAGCACGCACTTACCACAAGGCAGTTATAATTCTTTAAGTACAGTCTGTCGGGAGTGCATACACATATTCTGCCTTCCTCAAGTGCTTCCATTAAAATTTTATTTTTCTTTTTCACTGCATGGAGCAT
>JAGBCG010000111.1 GCA_017938055.1 Clostridia bacterium | reverse complement strand
TGAACTTAACTTTTGGATAATAAGAAAGTCAAAATTTTTAGAAAACAATTTGTATTGGAGAAATATTATGAAATTGAATTTGGAGCAAATAGAACGAATTACAACTGGAGCAGTAAGAATAAAAGAGGAAAATGGACTGTTTTCTTTTAGTAGATTTACCACAGAACAGGAAAATTTGTACAAAATTACAAATCAAGATTTTTACAATAAAACATTTTCAACAGCAGGAATTAAATTCTCTTTTAGAACGGATAGCAGAAATTTGCTCATAAAATTCAGGACATCCGTTTCGTCTTCAAGAAAATATTTTTCTGTTGATGTTTTTGTCAATGATAGTCCTATAGGCTATATTGATAATTTTTCTGATAAAGAGTTGGCACAGAATTACACACAGCAGGAGTTCTTGTTAGGAGAATTTTCTAAAAAAATTGAACTTGGTTATGGTGAAAAAGAGTGTGCGTACATCTTCCTTGGTCTGTCAAAACGTTAATTGAAGAAATTTCCATAGATGATAATGCTTTTATTGAAGGAATGAAACCAGAGAAAAAGCTGATAGCATATGGTGATTCAATAACGCATGGCTACGATGCATTACGTCCATCTAATAGATATATTGCAAAATTGGCTGATATGCTCGGTGCTGAGGAGTATAATAAAGCAATAGGTGGAGAGCGATTTTTTCCGGAACTTGCAAAGTTGAAAGATGCTTTTGTGCCAGATTATATAACTGTAGCATATGGTACAAATGATTGGAGCTGTATGGACGAGGAAACTTTCAAACACAAATGTAAGGCTTTTTATACAAATATATCACAAAACTATCCGGAAGCGAAAATATTTGCAATTACGCCCATATGGAGAAAAGATATGAGCGAATATAGAGAGTTTGGTGATTTTAGAAAAGTTGAGCAGGACATAAGAAGTGCCGTAATGGATATTAAAAATGTTACAGTGGTTTCAGGCTTTGATTTTGTTCCAAAGGATGAAAAATATTTTGCAGATTTAAGACTTCATCCAAATGATGAGGGTTTTGGATATCAGGCGGAAAATTTATATAAGGAAATTAAGGTGCTTATTTAAAAAACAATGTGAACTGATTAGGAAGTATGCAGAATTTTACTGAATGATACATGAAAAGGAAAAATGGAAAATGAACATTGAAATACTTCATATGATAGATGGAGCAAAAAAAGCAAAAGGAATAACTGTTATAATTGATGTGTTCAGAGCGTTTTCTGTTGAATCATATTTTTTTGCGTCAGGAGTCAAAGAGATAATTCCTGTTGGTGATGTAAATTACGCATATAAGCTTAAAGAAGAAAATCCTGATTTTATTCTTGCAGGGGAAAGAAAGGGTAAAATTCTTCCGGGATTTGATGTTGGGAATTCTCCGGCAGACGTTATAAAACTCGACTGTCAGGGAAAAACGGTAGTACACACAACAAGTGCCGGAACTCAGGGAATTGCAAATGCAGTAAATGCGGATGAAATTCTTGGTGCATCGCTAGTAAATGCCGCTGCAACTGCAGAATACATTAAAAGGAAAGACCCTGAAAATGTTTCACTCGTATGTATGGGACTTGAGGCACTTTCGCAGACAGAGGAAGACAATCTGTGTGCCTTGTACATAAAAAGTCTTCTTGAAGGAACAGATATTGAATTGCAGACTGAAATTGAAAATTTGAAATACACTTCTGGTGCAAAGTTTTTTGATAAAGCAACGAATGATGTGTTTCCACAAGATGATTTTTACTTATGCACAGATGTTGATAAGTTTAATTTTGTTGTAAAAATGACAGAAAATGGCATTATGAAAAAGTTTGATGTGCTGTAAGATAAAAAGGTTTGCCATCCAAATTATACAACCTTTATAACTGAAGGGCTTTTTGAGCTCTTCAGCTCTTTTTTTATATAAAAATGCGGGACACGATTAGTCCCGCATAGCAGATTAAAGAGATGTTTTGCTGATTATCTTATCTTTTACAAAAATATTCTTCATACCAGACAAGGAAAGTATAAATAGTCCAGACTTTTCGCCAGTTGTCAGAATTGCCTGATATGTATTCATCAAAAATAGCCTGTATTTTATCTACGTGAAAGAATTTTTCTGCAATATCACTTGAGAATAAACGCCTAACATCGCCGTTGTACTTGTCGTTTGCCATCCACATTCTGATGGGAACTACAAAACCAAGCTTTTTGCGAAAGGCAATTTCCTCAGGTAAAACCTTTGATGCAGCAGTACGCAGGGCAAGCTTGTTTTGCTCGTCATTTATTTTACAGCTTGATGGCATGCGTGAAGCAATATCGAAAATGCGTAAATCCGTCAAAGGCATGCGTACTTCAAGCCCTGCAGCACGACTCATTTTGTCAACATTTAGATAAATGTCACCCTCTAACCATACCTGTATGTCAACGTCAGACATTTTGGATAATGGATCGAGATTTTCATTTTCTTCGTATATGTCTTTTACAAGGTCAATAGGTAAATAATCGGGAATGTAATTTTTCAGTATGTTCTGCTTTTCTTCTTCTTTCATAATGTTGGTGTTGCCTACATAGAAGGTCTTAAGATTGTCACCATAACGCTGTGCGTTTCTGTATATGTTGTAGCCGCCGAAAAATTCATCAGCACCCTCACCGGAGTAGCAGATTTTTGTGTTCTTTGCTGTTTCTATACAGCCAAGAGCAAAGGCAACCGCCGATGCATCACCCAAAGGCTGTTCCATGTTGTACATAACATATGGCACAGCATTGAAGTAGTCCTCAGGCTCTATAAGACAGCGGTTGAATTTCCTTCCGAGAATTTCTGCCGTTTTGCCCGCAAGTGCCGACTCGTCAAGTCTTTCATCGTTGTAGCCACAACTGTTGCAGGCCTTTGCATCGCTCATGGCAAGAACATAGGAGGAGTCTACACCACCCGATAAAAAGCTGTGAACATTCTCATCACTGTCCTTAACCTGTTCCATTACAAGCTTTACAGTTTGGTGAAGCTCGTCTGCCCATTCTTCAAGAGTCTTTGAGTTGTCGGGCTTGAAAGTTGGCTTCCAGTAACGGTAAATGGTGTTTTTGCCGTTTTTGCGTACTAAATATCTTCCCGGTAACAGTTTTTTTATTCCCATAAAAAAGGTTTCTTCGCCTGTGGTGTAGGTCATGGTGAGATATATTTGCAAAAGCTTTTGATTAAGACGCTTTTCAACTGAGCCGTTTTCTAATATTTTGCGAATTGAGGTGGAGAATAAAAGTTCACCATTGCAGGTTTCATAGTAATAAAAAGGCTTTGTACCAAATTGGTCACGGACGCAGTAAAGCTCGTCCTTTTGAGTGTCATACAGAGCAATGGCAAACATACCATAAATGTGACACGCAAGCTCATAACCCCATTTTTCATAGCCTTTTGTAATTATTTGCTGCTCTCTGTCTTGTCGGGACAGATTGCTTTGTATGCCAAGCTCATCACAAAGAGAAGCATGGTTTCGTATGTGCCCCGAATATTCCTTAATTTGAATCATTTTAATCTCCTTTGCACATTTAAGTTGTTTTAAAGGTGCTTTTGCAATATATAGAAAATCTTGTCGAATTTTACACATTAATTATAACACTGCTGTTTAAAAATTTCAACACCGTAAACCATTAACTTTTACAAATTATATCAATTATTTCGTAAAAAGTCTTGTTTTTTTTATACTTTGGTGTTATAATACCATACAAGGGTTATTATATTTACTTTAATTATTTACTTTTGGAGGAAATTATGGCAAATTTAACAGCAACACAGAAGAAAAAACGCAACGGATTTGTTGCATTACTTATTGGAATTATAGTGGTACTTGCAGCAATAGTTCTTGTGGTATACTCGTCAGTTATGTCAAAGTCAGCTTTTCTTGAAAATCAGGATTTTGCAACAGCACTTTCACAGGTGTTTGGCAAGAGTGCAAGAAGTGTGTCACAGGAAGATCTTGCTACAGTAAAGTATCTTGAGCTTTATCATGATACTGAAAGTGATATATGTGCAATAGCTATTGGTGATGACGAATTTATTGCAAAGTATAATGAAGCTGTAGCAGATGAAAACAATACAGATACATCTTATTATAATAGTGCAAAGACTGCCACATTTGAAGCAGATGATGAATTGGCACTTGCAGACCTTAAGTATTTTACGGGTGCACAGGTCATAAATATCAACGCTGTTAATATTCCAGATGCATCAGTATTTGCAAACTTCACAGAACTGAGAGAAGGTATACTCACAAGCTGTGGAATTACTGATGTAAGTGCATTTTCAAGCCTTGACCTTACAAAGATAGAAGAACTCAATTTTACAGGTAATAACATTCAGGACTGGACAGCACTTGAAGCAATAGCAGATAAGGTAGTTGTTTCAACCAGCTACACTTTAGAAATGGCAGAAGATGGGAACTACACATTCGTTCCACTTGAATTAACACTTGCAGATCAGATGGCACAGGATGCTGAATCTGAAGGAGTAACAGAGGGCGAAGAAGAGGCTGCTGAGGAAACAACCGATGAAGCAGAAGATGAGGAAACAGAAGAACCCGTAGCCGAAGAAGCTACAGAAGCTACAGACGCGGAATAATTATTAAAGCCGACAGCATCTAAGATGGATACTGTCGGTTATTTGTATTAAGAAAAGGGGTTGTAGCAAAATGATTTGTTACAACCCCAAACATATTGAAATGCACAATTGTTTGTAGGGGACGATGCCCACATCGTCCCGCTTTTTTGTGCAGTTTGCAAATTTTGCTACAGCTACTTTTGTGTTTAATAAGAAAATAATTATGACTCCAAGCCAAGAGCAGAATAGCATCTTAACATGATTGCTGCACTTTCGGCACGTGTCACAGAGCTTTCAGGTGAAAAAGTGCCAATATCGTCATTGCCGTTCAGAATACCAAGTGCATAAAGTGTGTGGATTTCTTTACCATATAGCTCATCCTTGCTGACGTCGGGAATATTAACTTCAATGTCCGGAATTTCGACATTTTTCATGACCCTTGCGAACATATACGCCATTTGTGCACGAGTTGCTGATTTGTTATATTCAGAAAAATCATCCTGGTTTATTATTCCTGCTTCTATGGCGTATAAAACGTAAGGAGTGTACCATTCACTGCTGGGATTTCCCGTAATAATAGGTGTTCCACAAAGCTTTTCATATATTCTTGCTGACATAGCTACCGCTTGTGCAATGGTCACGTCACCCTTTGGAGAAAACAGGTTGTCACCTGTTCCATCAATAAGCCCCAGCTTTCTGGCAGTAAGAACGTCATTGTAGAACCAATCGCTCTTTGTGACATCGTCAAACTGAGTAATAAATTTTCCATCTTCTTTTTGAGTGTCATCTTTGATTTTGTTGTTATCGGTATCCGTTATTTCTGATGTAGTAAAAGCACGGACCTTAACCTTGTATCCAAAAGGTGTAAAATATTTGGTTCCCGGACAGGAAACACTCAGATAATAATCACCTTTGTCGAGTACTTCCGTAAATGAATAGGTGTTGCATTTTGTACGGGTGATAATAGGGTTTGCGTCACTGTCAAGAATAGAAAAATTATAGTGCCCGATTTTTTCAAGATACATGTCTGTTAAAGTTGCCGTAACAGTACTCTTTTTGTCAAGTGAGAAGGAATAAATATCTACATCATCTTCTCCAAAAAGATTTCCTCTTAACTCATTTGAAAGGCTAAGGCTTGTTGAATGCAGATGCGTGTTGTTGTATTCACTTTCAAAATCAGCATCGTAAAAAGCTCTTACTTCAAGTGCATATTCGGGATTTTGAAAATCCTCCTCAGGACTTACAGAAATGTAGTATTTTCCTTTTTTAAGTCCGCAACGCGTTTCAAACACTACGTTTTCTTCCTGTATTCTAATGTCCATTGTGCCTATTTCGTTCAGCAACTCGTCGTATAGCTTGAAAAACTTTAAATCACTGCTGTATAAGTCAATAACGGCATAGCCGTCTTTTGGCATTTCAAAGGTGTAGTAGTCGCTTTCGTCACTGTGCATGACGCCACCCTTGTACCTCTCTCCAAGCTCCATGACAGTAGCTTTTTCAAAAGAAGAAGCTCCCGCAGCTTCAATAGCATCCCACGGAGTAAAGAATGTGTCAATTACAAATTCAACATCACCGAATTTAGTTTCATTTTTAATTTCAAGAATGTATTCTCCCTGTGTCAGACCTTGTAACATGTAGTATTTATCCTCTGTAAAGGCTTCGGGGTCAGTGATGAAGTGAGATATCTCATTTGACTTGTTTTTTAATGTTACGGATATTTTCTGTGGGAAATACGAAGTGCTTGTAACCGAGCGTACCTTAAGACCTAAAAGTCCGTCCTCGTCAATATAAATGGTAGCTTTAAGGGTGTCTTGGTTTTCCTCAAGAAAATATGTAACTGTTTCGGGAGGAATTATATCATATGTGTGTGTTTTTGCAAGAGCATGAATACTTAGTATAAGTGAGAAAATCAGTAATAAAAGTATTTTTTTCATTTTTACCTCCTTTTATTGCTCTTATGCTTTGATTTCCATGCCGTATATCGCTCTGAGACCGTACTTTAATGCAAGAGTAGCGATTTGTCTTTCGTGTTCATCAGGGCTGTATAAGGCACTTTCCAGATTTCTGTAGAACTCGCCTGCGAGAGATTTGTCCTCCTTGAGTTTTGAAAGGTTGAGCATGGGTTGAGTGCTGTCCTTTATCTCAAGGTAAGAAACGGCGGGGATAAGTTGTCTTAAAATGTCTACGTCTGCTGAAAAGTCCTCTGAGGTAATACCTGTAAGCTCTACTCTTAAAAGCGTGTCGTCACCAAAACCTGAACAGCTTTTTGCAATGTCGTATGCAACATCTGAAAAAGAATGTGCTCCTGTTACGTCTTGACTTATAACCTCGTATCTTTTGCTGCTTATTCTCACATGCTTTAAAGAAATAACCGACTTGTCTATTGTACCGATAATCGCACCCTTGTATCCTGTTTCACCAAAATCTCTTCCCTCAATGCAACCGCAGTAGGCGTAGTTTGTTTTTCCGGCATTCAAAATGTCAGTGCCTTTGTGAATGTGCCCTAAAGCAACATAATCAAAACCGGATTGACTCAGAACTTCTTTGCTTATAGGACAGTAGGACGATCCAGGCACATCAATATCTCCGTGATGAAGAAGAATATTGATTTTTCCGTCGTCTTTTGCTTTAAAATCTGCATTGCAAAGTGGAGCCTTGGTTTTGCCCATATATGCACTGCCGTAAATTCTTACGTTAAGGCTGTCAATTTCCAGAAAAGACAGCTGTTCTGTATTGAAAATGAAAACATTTTCAGGCCACTCGATGAGCTTGTAAGGGGAGGAATCGGAGTAAGGATCGTGGTTTCCGGGAGTAAT
>JAGBCG010000110.1 GCA_017938055.1 Clostridia bacterium | reverse complement strand
TCTAAAAAGATCATTGTTTGTACATTTGGTTCAATAATTATTACAGCAGTTTCGTGGATACTCAATTTTGGATGGTTACGCTTTTTTATGACTTTATTATTAGTTCCAGTTATTCATGGAATACTATTCTTTTTATCAAATATATTTTTCGCTAAATATACAGAGCAATCTCCTAAAATATCAAGATTGAATTTGCTATTTATTATAACATATCTGATTGCATATTTATTAATGCCAGATGGTGGCGATGTCGGAGAAATGTATTTCTTCTTTGGGTTGATACATAGCGATACTCTTTCAAGTGTAGCAAATTTTATTTCAAGCATTGCAGTTATAGGACATATCGTTTTGTTCGTTATGCAAATTGTTGAGATTAGGAAAATCAAGAAAAACACTTTAGAAAATCAATAGTTTGTTTAGTCCTAACATGACACGAACTACGGCTAAAAGGTTTTTGCATCTAAACCTTACGCCTCGCAATATGGATATGTCGAATATTGGCGAAAAACAATAGGAGGAAGTATGAAGAAAACATTACTTATCATAGGAATCACAATATGCGTATTAGTTGTTTTGTTCTACTTGTTTGTTCTTTCTGGAGCATTTGCCATATTTATGCCGAAACCACCTGAACCACAAATTACATATGGAGAATTTCCTTTTACTATCACATATGAAGTTGATAACGAGATATTTACATATAATGATGTCGTTATATGCGAATATGAGGGCATAGAAAGTTGGGGCACGGCTGGAAAAAGGCGTAAATGGAGCAGAAAACTTAAAAGCGGGAATGAATATATAACTTTGTTACGTTCCAAAACAAGCGAAGAGACTTTTGAAATTTATGAAGCCATACCCGGATTACCCGAGTACTATATGGGGGATTTTCAAAAAAGCAGAGCAGAGTATGAACATAATATGAAAGATTATAGATATCTTGGATATAAGCAAAATGACATTGATCATTCTATTACAAAAGAAGAAGCATGGGAAAAATATAGAATTAAAATAATCAATATAGAATGTTCGTTGCCAATAGAAAACAAATTTGAATGATTTTGAGCCTAACTTGATATGAACTCTCATTAAAGATAGGTTGCATCTAAACCTTATGTGTCGCAATTGCGTTGCATAAGCAACGCATCGATATGAGTTCTGACGAATTATCGATATACCTTATGGTACGATATATCCTGAAAGGATGCGATATGTCCCTTCGGGACGAGAACAAACATTATATGAAGCAAAAAAATAGCATACAAAATAACGAAAAGAGGATAAAAAATGAAAACCTTTAGCCCAAAGCTTTTTTCAGAACTTAAAAACTATAATGTGAAAACCTTTACGTCTGACGTGATAGCAGGTATTATCGTGGCAATAATTGCCTTGCCTCTTTCAGTGGCTCTTGCAATCGCATCAGGAGTTGCTCCTGAAAAGGGACTTTATACTGCAATTATTGCAGGATTTGTCATTGCCCTTTTGGGAGGAAGTAAGGTAAATATTTCAGGACCTACCGCAGCCTTTGCTACAATAGTTGCAGGAGTTGTTGCAACATATGATATAGACGGGCTTGTTGTTGCAACGATTATGGCGGGTGTTATTTTGATTTTAATGGGTGTGTTCAGGCTTGGAGGTTTAATAAAGTACATACCTAAAACTATTACAACAGGATTTACATCAGGTATTGCTGTTACCATTGTAATAGGTCAACTTAAAGATTTTATGGGACTTACGTTCCCTGAGGGTGCAAATGCGATTGAAACAACCGAGAAACTTGCTTGTGTTGCAGAGTCTATATCAACAATAAATATACAGGCGGTTTTGGTTGGAATATTTTCACTTGTCATTCTGATTTTGTGGCCTAAGGTGTCAAAAAAAATACCTGGCTCTATTATTGCCGTTGTTGTAGGAACAGCAATAGTAAAAGTTTTTAATATGGAAGTAAATACAATAGGTGATTTGTATACAATATCAAAATCATTGCCCGCTTTTTCTGTACCACAGGTGAGTTTTGGGATGATAAAACAGTTGTTGCCAAGTGCTTTTACCATTGCAATACTGGCGGCTATCGAATCGCTCCTGTCCTGTGTTGTTTCGGATGGAATGATATCAGATAAGCATAACTCAAACACAGAGCTTATAGCACAGGGAGCAGGTAATATCTTCTCAGGCCTTTTTGGAGGTATTCCCGCAACAGGAGCTATTGCAAGGACAGCGGCGAATGTTAAAAACGGCGGAAAAACACCTGTGGCCGGTATTGTACATGCTGTTGTGCTACTTCTTGTTTTGGTGCTGTTAATGCCGTATGCGGCATGGATTCCAATGCCTGTCATAGCAGCGGTTTTGTTTATGGTAGCTTATAATATGTGTGAGTGGCGACAGTTTGTCAAAATCTGTAAAATAGCACCGAAGAGTGATATTTTAGTTCTTGTTATGACTTTTGTTTTAACTGTGGTGTTTGATTTAGTGGTGGCCATTGAAATTGGTCTTCTGTTTACTGTTATTCTTTTTATGAAAAGAATGACTCAGGTTACACATGTAAGAACATGGACACCCGTTGATGATGCACATGACAAGGACAGGGAAAGATTAAAAGAGATACCTGAAAAAACACAGGTTTTTGAAATTGACGGCCCTATGTTCTTTGCGACAAGCGATGTAGTTGCATCAATTCCTGTAAAATTGGACTCAAAAGCGGTTGTCCTCAGAATGAGAAATGTGCCTACACTTGATGTTTCCGCACTTGATACGCTTACTAAGGTATATGATTTTTGTGATAAAAATAAAATATCCGTTATTTTCTCTCACGTTAATGAACAACCGCTTTCGGTGTTGAAAAAATCACAATTTTATGATAAAGTGGGAGAAGAAAAATTTGCTCCTAATATTGATAAGGCACTTGAATTGGCGGAAAAAATATGTAAGGAAGATTTTCAAACAGAGCAAATTTCAGGGTAATTAAATTGGTGTAGTTTGGGAGATGTATTATGGCAATTTATAGAATAGCAGATTTGAATATTGACATACAATACAGTCATAGATATCTTGATAATTTGTGCAAGAATTATCTGGCAGAGAATCAGAATGTAAAGGCGGATTTTGCGGTTTTTCCTATACAGGAGGATGTTGAAAAGGACAGAAAGGTACTTGATGAAAGCCATTATCCCACCCCATACCTTGAATCACTGTCGGTTTATCGACAGATTGCACGTAAAATATTGGAGTATGATGGAATAATTCTCCATGCTTCTGTTGTAGAAATGGACGGTAAGGCATATGCATTTACAGCACCCAGTGGAACAGGAAAAAGTACACACTGTAGACTGTGGCTTGAAGCTTTTCCTGAAAAAGCACGGATAATTAATGGTGATAAACCACTTATAAGATATATTGACGGTAAGCTCTATGCCTATGGAACACCGTGGTGTGGTAAGGAAAATTATAATGTAAATACAAAAGCAGAGCTTTGTTCAATCTGTTTTATTAATAGAGGACAGGAAAATGTTATAAAACAAATTGATAAAAACGAAGCTGTGAAAAAGATATTTACACAGCTTTTGCTGCCGGAAACAAATGCTCAGACGGATAGCTTTTTCAATATGCTTGCGGTGATGTGTGATAAGGTGAAATTTTATTCTTTGCAGTGTAATATGGATTTAGATGCGGCTTTGACCGCATATGAGGGAATGAAAGAATAAAGAAGAAAGGGAGTGATGTCATGAATAATGCAGAAAGAAGCATGGAAGAACTGCATCCGTTAATAAATGAGGCTATACGTGTGGGCGGTCAGTTCGTGCTTATTCCAAAGGGTGTAAGTATGCTTCCTACAATAGAGCCGTTAAAGGATTCGTTGGTTCTTGTAAAGGCAGAAAATTTGCAAAAAAATGACATAATTCTCTATAAAAGGAAGTCAGGAGGATACGTTGTTCACCGTATAATTTATATAAAAGACGGAGAGTATATTATGTGCGGGGACAATCAAATTTGGCTTGAGAAAGGTATAAGAGCTGATATGATAATAGCAAAGGTCAGCGAAATACGAAAACAAGACGGAAGAATTGTTTCCTCGCAGCAGATAAGAAGTCGTGGAAAGCTTTTTAAGCTTGGAGTAAGACGGCTTGTGAGAAGGGCTGTAAATAAAGCTAAAAGGCTTTTGTACCCTATTTATAAGGTAATTTTCAAGAGAAACAAATAATATGAATTATAATGAAATTTACACTGCATCGTTATCATTGAAAGAAAAGCTTGTAAAGCATAGACGTACAATTCATTCCTTTGCAGAAACAGGATTTGGTACTTCAAAAACAGCAGAGTATATAAAGAATGTATTGACTTCATTGGATATAGAAACACACAATGTGTGTGAAAACGGAGTAATAGGTTTTGTAAAAGCAAATGAATCAGATAAAGCTTTTCTTGTAAGGAGCGATATTGATGCGTTGCCTGTAAAAGAAGATACTGGACTTAGTTTTGCTTCACGCAATGGATGTATGCATGCGTGCGGACATGATATGCATGCGGCGATGCTCCTTGGGTGTGCAGAGCTTTTGTGTAAGTATAAAAATCAATTTTCCGGAAAGGCTGCACTGTTGTTTCAGCCTGCCGAAGAAACACTTGAGGGTGCATCTAAAGTCATACAGAATGGCTTTGACTGTAAAGAGTATGACGGTGCAATGACGCTTCATGTTATATCGCCCAGCGATAAAGAAACCGGAAACGTAGTGCTTCCAAAAGGGGGTGCAGATGCTCCGTCAGCTGATTTCTTTAAGGTAACAATTAAGGGAAAGGGCTGTCACGGCTCATCACCATGGCTTGGAACAGACCCCATTTCCTGTGCTTGTAATGTAATAGCTTCGCTTGATATGTTAAAAGCAAGAGAGGTTTCGGCATATTTACCATTTACACTAACGGTAGCAAGCATAAATTCAGGTACAGGCTTTAATGTAATGCCCGAAAAGGCGGAGTTTTGCGGAAGTTTTCGTACTTTTGATGAAAAAGTACGTGAATATGTAAAAAACAGAATACAGCAAATATGTAATGGTATCTGTGAAGCATATAAGTGTGAATACAGCGTTGAATATAAGTCAGGTTGTCCGTCTTTGTATATTGATAAAGAACTGGTGCAGCGTTTTGAAAAGGTGCTTAAAAACACGATTGGTGAAAGTAAAGTTACGGTAAGTGATGCCGATAATACCACAGAGCTGAAAGGCTCAGAGGATTTTGCTTATTTCAGCAGAGAGATAAAGAGCTTTACTGCAGCAATCCCTGCAGGATATAAAAAAGATGAAAAGTATTCTTCACAAATGCATTCTCCAAAGGTAATGTTTGATGAAGATGCGTTGGCAGTAGGTTGTAGCGTTTTTACGGCATGTACACTTGATTTTTTGAAGGATGGGCAATAGTAAAATTTGGTCTTGACAAGAAATAAATAATGTGTTACAATAACTAAAAGCGTTTGAAGATGGAAAAGTAGCAGAATGTGGCATTAAAGAGAGCGACCGGTAGGTGAAAGGTCAAATGTAAAGTTTTGCGAATACACCGTTTTAGCTCTGCACCGAAATTAATGAGTAGGCTGCGGCGTGTGGACACGTTATAGTCCGGGGTGATTATATCACCTGCCGAGACCGTGTTTTCGTGAGAACATGGTAAATAGAGGTGGTAACACGTTAAATTCGTCCTCTGCTGTAAAAGGCAGAGGATTTTTATATTTTGGAGGATAAAAAAATGCAGATTTACGAAGAACTTGTAGCCCGTGGACTTATAGCACAGGTTACGGACGAGGCTGAAATCAAGGAGCTTATCAATAATGGCAAGGCAGTATTCTATATAGGCTTTGACCCTACGGCTGATTCCTTGCATGTTGGTCACTTTATGGCACTGTGCCTTATGAAAAGACTTCAGATGGCCGGCAACAGACCTGTAGCACTTATTGGTGGCGGAACAGGACATGTAGGTGACCCGTCGGGAAGAACGGATATGCGTTCAATGCTCACAGCAGAGCAAATTCAGCATAACTGCGATTGCTTTAAAGAGCAGATGTCAAAGTTTATCGAGTTTGGCGAAGGAAAAGCAATGATGGTAAATAATGCCGATTGGCTTTTAAAGCTTAATTACGTGGAGCTTCTGCGTGAGGTTGGAGCGTGCTTCTCGGTAAATAATATGCTAAGAGCAGAGTGCTATAAGCAGAGAATGGAAAAGGGACTTTCATTCCTTGAATTCAACTATATGATTATGCAGTCCTATGACTTTTATTATTTGTATCAGAATTATGGCTGTAATATGCAGTTTGGCGGAGATGACCAGTGGAGCAATATGCTTGGAGGAACCGAGCTTATAAGAAAGAAACTTGGTAAGGATGCATATGCCATGACAATTACACTTCTGCTTAATTCAGAGGGTAAGAAGATGGGAAAAACAGCAAATGGTGCAGTATGGCTTGACCCCAAAAAAACAACACCTTATGAATTCTTCCAGTATTGGAGAAATGTTGACGATGCCGATGTTATTAAGTGCATGAAAATGCTTACATTCCTTTCCCTTGAGGAAATTGCACAATACGAAAAGCTTGAGGGCAGTGAAATAAACAAGGCAAAGGAAAAGCTGGCATACGAGCTTACAGCACTTGTTCACGGCAACGAAGAAGCAACAGCGGCACTTGAAGCAGCACGTGCACTTTTTGTTGCGGGCGGCGTAAGTGAAAATATGCCAACAACAGCTCTTGCAGATGAGGATTTTACAGACGGAAAAATAACACTTGCAAATCTTCTTGTAAAGTGTGAGCTTTGTCCATCAAACAGTGAAGCTAAGCGTCTTATCAAGCAGGGCGGTGTATCTGTAAATGATTCAAAGGTTACAGATTTTGCAGCGGCATATGATAAAGACTTCTTTAGTCAAGAAGTTATCATCAAAAAGGGTAAAAAGGATTATCATAAAGTAACTCTTGCATAAAGATAATAAAAAACAAGGGGTTGTAGCAAAATGATTTGTTACAACCCCAAAGATACACAAAACGCACAAATATTCGTAGGGGACGATGCCCACATCGTCCCATTTTTTGTGCAATTTCCAAATTTTGCTACAAGAGCATTTTGTGTATTCTTTAGTTATTTACCTTTATTTATTCTCGTCTTTTGATAGTATTGCTCTAAGCACCAGTCAAACTGCTCGTGGGAAAAATCAGGCCATAGCACGTCAAGACACATCATTTCGGCATAGCAGGTTTCCCAGGGGAAAAATCCGCTGAGCCTGAAATCTCCGCCTGTTCTAATAACAAGCTCCATTTCACCCGAATGAGAAACGTCGAGATATTTTTTGTATGTATCCTGAGAGATATCGTCAATTTTAAGCTTGCCCTCGGCTACGTCCGAGGCAATTTTTTTTGCAATTCTTACTGTTTCATCGTGACCGCCGTAGCTTATTGCGACGTTTACAGTAAGTGATGTACAATTTTTCGTCATTTCTGCGGCATTAAATAGAGTTTCTTTTGATTTTTCACTCATTCTTTCAAAATTGCCAATAGGAATAAGACGAATTCCACGGTTTATACAGGTTTGAACTTTGCTGCGGAAGAAACGTTCCATAAGGTCCATAAGACCGTCAACTTCCTCATCGCTTCTGTTCCAGTTGTCGTAGGAGAAAGCGTACACGGTGAGGTTTTTTATGCGTGACTCCTGACACCACATACAAAGCTCCATAAATTTGTCAACGCCTTTTTCATGGCCCTTTATTACCGTTTCAAACTTGTGTTGCCTTGCCCAACGTCTGTTGCCGTCCATTATAACACCAAGATGGTTTATTAATGTTGCCTTTTCTGACATAGAAATTCTCCTTTCAGTTGACCCTCTTTGTCATATAATCAAGAAGTCCTAAAAGCTTGTTCTTGCTTTCATTTGAAATGTCCAGTTGCTCCAAAATTTTTGCAGCATCGTTTACCATGCTCTCGCATAAAGACTTTGCATATTCAAATGAGCCACTTTTAATCAGCAATTCCCTGACAGCTAAAAGTTCCTTTTCTCCTGAAGCCTCTTTGCCGTAGATTTTATAGAAAGCAGCTTTGTCTTCTTCCGATGAATTATTGATAAAGTGTGCCGAAAGCACCGTCTGTTTGCCCTCACACATATCCGCAGTGACGGATTTCCCAAGCTTTTTTTCGTCACCAAACATACCCAGAATATCGTCACGAATCTGGAAAGCAATTCCTACAAGATTGCCGAATTTTTCAGTTTGCTGTATGCTTTTTTCGTCTGCACCCGAAAGAATTGCACCTAAAACCAAAGGCCCCGATACAGTATACTGTGCGGTTTTGAGATGATTCATATATAGAATGTCCTTTTCCTGTACGTCCGTTGTCCCTGAAAACTCAATGTCACGAAGCTCTCCTGCAATGGTGGAAACAAAAACCTTGTTTTGATGTGAAATGGCTCTAAGCTTTGTTTTGTCGTCAAAATCTGACCTTGCTATAATTTCAAGAGCTGCAACAATACCAAAGTCACCTGCACAAATTGATTTTGAAATTCCCGGATGTCCACCGCCTAAGTCCATGTGCATAGAAGGTTTAAAACGGCGTGTTTCGCTGTTGTCAATAATGTCATCGTGAGCGAGGATGCCTGTCTGGAACAGCTCATAGGATAAAGAGGGAAGAAAAGCTTTGTCTGCTTTAACGTCCTTTGCAAAAATCTCGTAACCAAGCTGTACAAGATATGCCCGTACTCTTTTACCGCCATCGCATTGTCTTAAAAAAGCATCGTAATATTTCTTCATAACACAGGTAACGCCAAAGCTGTCAAGAAAGCTTTGGAATTCATCTGATAAAAGAAACATGTCGCATTTTTTTCTGTACTCATCAAGAGAATTTATAAATATATTTTCCATGTATGTAAAACCTCTTTGTACCATATTAAGATTAGTATATCATATATCATCGCATTTGTCGATACTGTTTATAAAAGTTAACAAAAATCTGTTGCTACAGTGTAAAAAGCGTGATAGAATAGATTTGACAAAGTTAAATCTATTCAGCTAAATTCGCCTGACGGCGAGCTAAATTGAGCAAGCTCAGCTAAATTACTTCGTAGCTAAATTGACCTTCGGTCAGCTATAAGGAGAATTTAATTTAGCTACTCCGAAGGAGTTATTTAGCTATGAAGCGAAGCAAAATAATTTAGCTTTGAATGAAGTTCAAAATTTAGCTAAAAAGAATTATGGGAAGTCAAGATATGGTAGAAAGCATAATGCTGGATAAGGCAAAAGATTTTGCAGTTGAAATTATAAATATGTGTAAAAGAAAGGTGAAAGTAAAATGAAAGAATGGTTAGAAAGTCTGGATTTTTTATATTTGTTTGAAAAATATGCACTTCCGCTTTTGACAATGGTTCTTGTGGTAGTTGTTGGTTGGATTGTGGCGGGAATTGCCAAAAGAATAATAGTAGCAATGCTCGAAAAAGTTCACGCAGACATCTCTCTTGAAAAGTTCCTTGCAGCTGCGGCAAGTATCGCCATTAAGGTGGTGGCGGTGATAAGTGCTATTGGAATTTTAGGTGTACCCACAACGGGTCTTGTTGCGGGTGTGAGTGCAGTTGCGGCGGCTATTGCACTGGCACTTAAAGATAGCCTATCAAACGTATCAGGTGGCATATTTTTGCTTATAACACGTCCGTTTTTAACAGGGAATATCATATCTGTCAATGGTGAAACAGGTGCAATTAAGGAAATAAAGCTTGTGCATACCGTGATTTTAACCGGTGATAATAGAGAAATTATTATTCCAAACAGCGTAATGATGAATTCTACCGTAGTTAATCTTTCTAATGAAGATAAAAGACGTGTTGACCTGGTATTCAGTATTGGATATAATAATGATGCAAGGCTTGCAAGGGAAATAATTCTAAATGTTCTTATAAAGCATGAGCTTACTTTGACAGATGAGATTGAGCCGTTTGCGAGGGTGACAGCTCATTCTGCAAGCTCTGTTGATATTACAGCACGTGTATGGACTCTGGCAAAGGACTACTGGACGGTATACTTTGATGTTTTAGAGCAGGTGCGTGAAGAATTTAATGAAAAAGGCATTTCTATTCCATATAATCAGCTTGATGTTCATATCGATGGAAATGTGAAAAACGTGTAAGATTGTATTTTTAAATTAAGAGGTACTGCTTGTGTGAAAGTGAGCAGTTCTTTCTTATTTAATGGGTGAAATTAAACAAAATAGACGGCTTATAGTAAAATAAACCGTCCTTGTTTTTCAAAATTGTTTATACCTATATGTACGATGATGTTTTGAACTTATTCAAAAGCACATAATAAAATGCATGTTTTGCTTTAAATTATATGTTTTCCCCGTGGGAGTTTCCTGACAGAGCCGCACCTATTACCGTGGCAAACTCGGCGTTCTGTGGAATTGTAAAGTTCAGATTAAACATGGTGCGAAAAATTTCAGCAACTGAGGGGGCCTGAGGAAGACGTGTGAGATTTCCCGTAAGAACAATATCATTTACCCCCTTGCTTCGTGCGGCAAAAACTGCAAGCATGCCCACCGACTCAAATACCATGTTTATAATACCTAAAGCAAGGTCGCCTTTAGAGGCAATGTCGCTGACCTTGTCAAAGTTAGCTGCCGTCATGTATGAAGCAAGACCGATGTCTTTTTTTGTGATGTCACGGATGCGAAGATCAATGTTCTCAATGTCACCTGTCTGTGCTACCTCAATAAGACTGTTGATGTCGGAAATACCAAGAAGCTTTTTGGAAAGACCCATTACAGTACCGCCGCCAACACCAGTACCGCCCATATATTCAACAGGCTTTCCTTTTTCGGCATACACAATAGAAGTACCTGTTCCCATGCTGACAATAATGGCTTTGTCAAAACATGACAGATAAAGCCCGCCTTTGCCAACACATGCAAATTCTGAGGAGTGCTCCGTTTCAATTCCATATAGCTCATTGCCTAAAAAGGAAGACCCCACACCTGTTATCATAACCTTGTCAATCTGAGAAAGTGAGATGTTGTTTGTGTCTGTAAATTTTCCAAAAGCACCATATACAGATGCTAACTGATCGCTTGCTTTTACAAGCAGGGGATGTATCATTTCCTTGCCGTCAAAGCCGACAATTTTAGTGGTGCTGCCACCAACGTCTATACCAATAATTTTTCCCATACTAAATCTCCGTTCAAAGTTGCTGTAAATATCGCAACGAATAACTTATAACTACATAGGCTATTGTAGCATATTTTTTATGTTAAATCAATAGTTATAGAAAATTTAAGTTGTTTTTTTATTCAAAACACGGAAATTTAAAAAAAGAAAAGCAAAAACGAAAAATACGGTTAAAAAATGTTTGTTTGCATATTCAAAAAAACGAGAAAACATTAGAAAACGGATGAAAAACGAAGATATAAAAGTTAATTTTCAAAAATGAGAAAAAAGGTGTTGACAAAAGAAAAAAACGTGATATAATGATTAAGGTTAAAAAATGAAAACAAACGGAGGAATTAAACATGTCTACATTTATGGCAAAAGCTAATGAAGTAGAGCGTAAGTGGTACGTTATTGATGCGGCAAATAAGCCTCTCGGTAAGACTGCTGTTAAGGTTGCAGATATTCTTCGCGGAAAGCACAGACCTGAGTTCACACCTCATGTTGACTGCGGCGAATTCGTAATCGTTATCAACGCTTCTAAAGCAATTCTCACAGGTAATAAGCTTGACGACAAGTACTATCGTCATCATTCCGGCTGGATCGGCGGACTCAAGGAAGTAAGCTATAGAGAGCTTATGGAAAAGAACCCCGAAATGGCAGTTACCCTTGCAGTTAAGGGTATGCTTCCCAAGAACACAATCGGTGCCAAGAGCTTAACACGTCTCAAGGTATATGCAGGCAGCGAACACAACAACGCTGCACAGCAGCCCATCGTTCTTGACTAAGAGTGAAAGGAGTAATGACAATGTATACAAGTGCAAAACCTTATTTTTACGGCACAGGTAGAAGAAAGAGCTCCGTAGCTCGTGTACGTCTTCTCGCAGGAACAGGCGTAATCACAATCAACGGCAGAGATATCGACGATTATTTTGGACTTGAAACACTCAAGCTGATCGTTCGTCAGCCCTTTGGTGTTACAAAGACAGAAGGAACATTTGATATTGTATGTACAGTAGCAGGCGGTGGTGTTGCAGGTCAGGCAGGTGCAATTCGTCACGGTGTGGCAAGAGCACTTCTTCAGGCAGACCCCAACTACAGAGCTGCTCTTAAGAAAGCAGGCTTCTTAACACGTGACCCCAGAATGAAGGAAAGAAAGAAGAACGGCTTAAAGGCTGCTCGTCGTGCACCTCAGT
>JAGBCG010000109.1 GCA_017938055.1 Clostridia bacterium | reverse complement strand
TATATCCTGACGGATGCGATATGTTGCCGTGTGGCAACGAGAAAAGGAATTTATGTATATTTAAACTAAAATATATATTTTTTGTTTTTCTACGCATACTGTAATTGAGGTGATAATAAATGGATGATAAGAAAAAGCAGAATTCCAAAAAAACTGCAACAGATAATGAATGGGTTTCTACAGGTTTAGACCGTCCAAATGATAAAACTGAACGTAGAGACGGCCCCGGCGGTGAAGACGCAAAGGAATCTGATAGAAAATAATCTTCAGACACAGTCTGCTAAAAAATTAATGATATCTTTCACTTTTTATTGACTGTTCTATTTGGCAGTTTGAAAATTTATAAAAAATCAGCAAAAAAGTATTGACAAACTTAAAAGATAGTGATATAATACCCACATCCTAAATGCAATGAGGGAATTAAGTGCACTTTCAAGTGTTTCAGAGAGTCGGCGTCCGGTGAAAGCCGATACATGTTGGTTTTGCACAGTCTCGTTCCTAAGCAGAGCTGCTGAACGTAAAACTATTAAGCGGCTACGGTTCCCACCGTTATATGGGCAGGATTTGATTGAATCCGATTGAGAGGTCGTATTTTACGGCAATTAGGGTGGTACCGCAGATTATTTTGTCCCTGAGAGGTTTTCTCGGGGACTTATTTTTTTAGTACTCAAAATTAAAAGTACTTATGAAAGGAAAATTACAATGAAAAATCTGATTATTTCCGACATGACGTTGAAGCAGGCACAGGGAACATATGACCTTAGCTTTAAGGAAAAAATAGAAATTGCAAAGCTGCTTGATAAGCTTAAGGTTTCGGTAATTGAGCTTGCACCATTTACGGGTTCAAAGGTAGACGCTGTGCTTGTAAAAACAATATGCTCGTGCATTAAAAACAGTGTTATATCTCTTCCTGTTGACCTTAGTGAAAATGGTGTAGCACAAGCGTATGACCTCATAAAAAATGCAAGAAAACCAAGACTTCAGATTTCTGTGCCTATGTCAACTGTGCAAATGGAATATGTGTGTCATAAAAAGCCGGATAAAATGTTGGAAATGATTTCTGATGTTGTATCAAAGGCAAGCGAGGTGTGCTGTGATGTTGATTTCGTTGCAACGGACGCTACAAGAAGTGAGCCTGATTTTCTGAGAAAGGCAATTCAGACAGCAATAAGTGCGGGAGCAACTACTGTGACACTTTGTGATACAGCCGGAGAATGTACAGCTGATGAGTTTGTACTGCTTATTACTTCACTAAAGCAGGAGATTGAGGGGCTTTCAAATGTTAAGCTTGCAATAAATGCATCTAATAATCTTGGACTTGCTGTTTCAACAGTGCTTGCAGCAGTCAAGGCGGGCGTGGATGAAATTAAAACAGCTTCCTGTAGGAGCGATGCTCCGTCACTTGAATCAGTACTTAAGATTATCCGTGCAAGAGGAGATTCTGTGGGAGCAGGTGTTGACGTAAGCCTTACTGAGTTTCAGAGAGCGTCAAGACAAATTGAGTGGATTTGCGATGCAAAGGCTGTTTCTGTATCTTCCTTGGGTGGTGATACACAGGCTCCGGACACTGAGGATTCCTACTCGTTAAATAAGTTTACTGATTTAAATACTGTTTCGGATGCGGTTGTTTCATTGGGTTATGACCTTTCAGAAGAGGATATTCAGAAAGTGTATGAGGAATTTAAACGTGCCGCAGAAAAGAAAAATATAAGCCTTAGAGAGCTTGATGCAATAGTTGCGAGCAGTGCAATGCAGGTTCCTGCAACATATAGGCTTGTTTCATATGTAATAAACAGTGGAAATGTTATCAGTTCAACAGCAAATATTTTGCTGGAAAAGGACGGTAAGAATATTGCAGGGGTGTGCATTGGTGACGGTCCTATTGATGCTGCATTTCTTGCAATAGAGCAGATTTTGGGACACCATTATGAGCTTGACGATTTTAGAATCCGCTCAGTGACAGAGGGCAGAGAAGCAATCGGTAACGCAATAGTAAAGCTTAAGGCTGATGGTAAGGTATATTCAGGAACTGGTCTTTCCACAGATATCATTGGAGCAAGTATAAGGGCGTATATCAGTGCAGTGAATAAAATTGTGTTTGAGCAGAATGTGTAATTTGGCGAAAGGAAGATAACAATGAAATTATCATTTTC
>JAGBCG010000108.1 GCA_017938055.1 Clostridia bacterium | reverse complement strand
TACCTATTATACCTCTGCCGCTTGAAGCACCAAGGTCAATGGCAAGCATTTTCAGTGGTGATTTCATAAGTTTATGTCCTTTCTTATGTTTATTACTCTATAATTGCAAGTACTTCTAAAAGTTTCTGATTCTTTGAATACTATACTTATTATTGATTATACAACACTTTAAGGAGTTTGTAAAGACGGAATATAAAATTTTAAATCTTTTTTTCCAATTACTGCATTTTTCTCTTTTCAAAAGCTGTTTTTTGTGGTACAATATAGAAAAAACAATTAAGGAGTAATATATGAATATAGCAATTCTCGACAGTGCAACCCTAGGAGAAGATATAACCTTTGAATGTCTTAACGGTTTAGGGACTCTTACTGTATATCAAAGAACAACTCAGGAGCAAACTATTGAACGTTTGAACGGGATTGACTGTGTAATTTTGAACAAGGGTACGCTTACGGCTGATATATTGTCAAAAGCGAGTGATTTAAAGCTTATTTGTCTTTCCGCTACAGGCTTTGATAACGTTGATATTTCATACTGCAAACAGCACGGCATAGCCGTCTGCAATGTTGAGGGATATTCTACGGAATGTGTTTCACAGCTTACTGTTTCAATGGCTCTTTCACTTATAAATCATCTGACAGAATACGATAAATTTGTAAAAAGCGGAAAATATTCTGAAAGTGGTACACCAAATAACCTCACACCTGTATTCAACGAAATATGTGGAAAAACCTGGGGTATCGTGGGACTTGGCAACATTGGAAAAAGAGTAGCTTCTTTGCACAGGCACTCGGCTGTAAGGTTATAGCTTTCAAGAGAACTGCCGAAGAAAACTATAATTGTGTTGACCTTGATACACTTATGAGCCAGTCAGACATCATTTCCGTTCACATTCCGTCAAGCAAAGAAACAGTAGGAATAATAAGCCGTGAACGCATTGCCATGATGAAAAAACGTGCAATTCTCATAAATGTAGCAAGAGGAAATGTTATTGACGAGGCTGCTGTTGCAGATGCCATTTGTCATGGCTCGCTTTACGGATATGGTTGCGATGTATATTCTACAGAGCCGTTTTCATCCGACCATCCTTACAACAGGATTTTAAAGTATGACAATGTAATTCTTACTCCTCACATGGCATGGGGAGGATACGAAACAAGACTCAGGCTGATAAATGATGTGGCAGAAAACATTCGCTTCTTTTTGGAGGGAAAAAGCAGAAACAGAGTAGTATAGCTGAAAATTTTCTTTTGTTTTGTCAGGGTGTAAAGTAAAATTTGCAAATTGCACAAATAAAAAAACGGGACGATGTGGGCATCGTCCCCTACGAACAATTGTTCGTTTTGTATATTTTTGAGGTTGTAACAAATCATTTTGCTACAACCTCTTTGTTGTATTACCAAAACCTAAAAAGCAAAATCACTTTGCTCATTGATTTGAATTTCCACTTATATCTTATATGCCTTTTCTGTAGATATGGAAGTTATAATTCCGTTTGCCTTTGAATTGATTCCAAATTCTCTGTTTACGTCCTCCATAATTTGTGCACTCGTCTTAAACGGAGCAAGGATTAAGAGAATCTCTCTTTCTTCATCTATTTGAGTGTTTTCCAGCTCCTCAACAAGCTCTGTATCCGCAAGTCTGCCTTTGATAATCGTACCTCCCGTAGCACCCGCTTTTCTTGCAACCTGCATAACATTTTCTGCATAGCCTTCATTTATGGATATTATTATCAAATTGTTATGATGTTCGTTTTTCATGGCTCCGTTTCCCTTCTCGTTTCCATTATTGGTATTATGAGTCAATAATTCTGTCAGCACTCTGCTTGCCGCACTTGTATTCAAAATCATCATAAGTCCACCGAACTTTGTGTGACTTTCAAAAGCTGCTCCAAAGTTGGACATCAAATCTTTTACAGTATTTTCTGCTGCAAGGCTTATTATAATGTCCTTATCATTTGTGCCAAGTCCAAATATATCCATCATTTCAGTGGGGGCAGTACCAAATCCGACACATTGGAAATTCATTCGTATGTTTATGTTTTCCAATACTTTTATAAGCTTTTTTCCTTTATCTCTTTCTACAATAGACAAAAGTGCCACAATTCGCTTACTCATACAAATTGCCCTCCTCATCAAAGAAAACAATATCGTCTTTTACCATTCTGATTTCTGTATGAAGCTTTTTAATTCTCTTTATATGTTTTCTGCGTTCATACAGTCCTAAGCCCTGAATGGTAATAAGCGGAGTCATAGCAATCATCGCTACTATTCCGAAAGCATCTGTCATTACATTTCCGCCAACTGCTTCACATGCTCCCATTGCGAACGGAAGCATAAATGTTGAAGTCATAGGTCCACTTGCTACTCCACCCGAGTCAAACGCTATGCCTGTATAGATGTGAGGAACAAAAAAGCTGATTATAACAGATACAGCATATCCACAAAACAGAAACGGTACAATAGATATTCCCGTTAGCACTCTCAGCATTGAAATTCCTACTGAAAAGGATACACCTATTGAAAGTGCAACAGCTACAGATTTTTGAGAAATAGCACCTTTTGTTATTTCGCTTACCTGCCTTTTTAAAGAGTGAACTGCAGGCTCCGCAGATACCACAAAATATCCCATAATCATACCAATAGGTATAAGCAACGCCTTGACAGAGCCTGAGGCAATTTCCGAACCAATCAGTCTGCCCGCAGGCATAAATCCTACATTAGCACCTGTTAAAAACAACACAAGTCCAATATAAGTGTATACAAATCCCACCGACATTTTAAGGACATTATGCATATGAAATCTTCTTGTTATAATCTGATAAACAACAAACAGAATCACAATCGGGACGAAAGCTATTACAACTTCTGTAGCAAAATGCGGAAGTGCATTTGCAAATTCCCTAAATGCATCTGCTGTTGTCAGAACATTTGCCATCTTATATACCGAGGTAGATGGTTGCGGTTTATAAAAAATACTAAGCAACAGCACCGAAAGAATAGGTCCTATGCTACATAAGGCGACCAAACCAAAGCTATGTTCACCTGTATGTGTTCCTTTTTTACTTGATGCAAGACTTGCACCTATAGCCATTATAAATGGTACAGTAATAGGTCCCGTGGTTACTCCACCTGAATCAAAGGCTGTAGGAACAAATTCATCTGGAGCAAAGAAAGAAACGACCATAATCAAAACATAGAATATCAAAAGTAAAGTTCTTAAGGATATACCCTTTTTACTTCTTATAAGCGCAATGCTGAGGAAAATTCCAACACCCACACCAACGCACAAAACAAGCATTGCATTTGGTATTGTGGGAACCTGCTCTGCAAGCACCTGTAAATCGGGTTCTGATATAGTAATAAGCAGACCGATAATGAAGCATACAATAAAAGGGAGTGTTATTTTCGAGGTTTTATTAAGAGATTTACCAATACCATCACCTAAAGGCTCCATAGAAATTGTCGAACCTATGGTAAAAAAACTCATTCCCAAAATCAATAAAATAGTTCCAAACAAAAACAATACAAGTACACCTGCATCCAACGATACAAAGGTAACTGAAAGTATCAGAACTATAATCGCTATCGGCAAAACCGACGTAAGCGATTCCTTTACTGATGTGAAAATATGCGTCATTCTGCCAAACTCCTATTCTACAATATACATCAATTATTTTGAAAATTTAGTAAATAAATATACTATCACGGAAATGGTTGCCATTACAACAAAAATAGCAAACATTCCTTGTCCCATAAGTTTAACTGCAGACATTAAATCAACATTATTCATATTTTCAGCCTCCCCTTACTTTATTAACTGAGGAATCAGGTTAAGTATCATTCCTCCTGCAAGAACTGATGCTATCTGTCCTGACACATTAGCACCAACTGCGTGCATAAGCAAGAAGTTCTGAGGGTCTTCACGCTGTCCAAGCTTTTGTATTACTCTTGCAGACATTGGGAAAGCAGAGATACCTGCCGCACCAACCATTGGATTAATCTTATTTTTTACAAACAGATTTATAATTTTAGCAAACAACACACCCGCAACTGTATCGAATATGAATGCAACAAGACCAAGTCCCATTATAATAAGAGTTTGGACGTTGACAAACTGTTCTGCAATCATGCTGAATGAAATTGTTATACCAAGTAAAAGCGTTACAAGATTTGCAAGAACCTTTTGAGCACACTCTGACAACGAATCAAGTACACCGCACTCTCTTAAAAGGTTTCCAAACATAAGGAAGCCTACAAGGGATACTGACGTAGGTGCAATAAAGCCTGCAATAAAGGTTACGATTATCGGGAATGAAATTCTTAAGAATTTTGAAACGTTTGCAGGATTGTAAGTCATCCTGATTTGTCTTTCTTTTTTTGTTGTAACAGCCTTTATTGCAAAGGGTTGAATAATCGGAACTAACGCCATATAAGAATATGCTGCAACAGCTATAGGGCCTATATAATTTGACTTGAGTACCTGTGAAACAAGTATTGAGGTAGGTCCGTCAGCTGCACCTATAATACCGATTGACGCTGCATCCTTCAAGTCAAAGCCAAGCATGACTGCAACAATAACAACAAAGAATATTCCAAACTGTGCTGCTGCACCGAACAAGAACATTTTTGGATTTGAAAGCAGCGGGCCAAAGTCAATCATAGCTCCAATACCAATAAACAGTAATAAAGGCATTGCTTCCGATGCACTAATTCCTATTTCATATAACCATTCAATAATTCCCTGTACATCACCAATTCCCTCTATCGTCTGATTTAACACTCCGGAAAACGGAAGATTGACAAGTATTGCACCAAATCCCATTGGCAGCAACAATGATGGTTCATAATTTTTCTTGACTGCAAGATAAATCAAAAGTATTCCCACAGCGTACATAACCAGCTGTTTCCATGTCACAGCCATAAATCCTTCTAATAAAAAACTCATAAAAGACTACACCCACTTTAATTTTTTAAGCTTTGTTTTTAATTTCAAATTCCATACACAATCCACAAATACACATATGCAGGTATTATAGCTGCCAATGTAAAGGGTATACCTATCTTGAAGAAATCGGCATTTTTAACTGTATAGCCTTCTTTGCGGAGAATACCAATTCCGGTAATGTTTGCTGATGCACCAATAGGCGTACAGTTGCCGCCAAGTGTTGCACCTGACAATAAACCGAAATACAATACTGTAGGGTCTACATTCAATGCAGAAGCAAGTCCTGCAATAATAGGTATCATTGTTGCCACATAAGGTATATTATCAATAAACGCTGATATAACAACGGATGCCCATACTATAACCGTATAAAGAACAAATATATTGCCGCCACCTGTTTTGGAAAGATAGTTTGCCGCCACATCAATAACACCTTGCTCGGAAATAGCACCTATCATCAGAAACAGACCAAGTAAAAGACCTATTGTTTCAAAATCAATTTCCTTAAGAGGTGCAATAATTGCCGAAATATCCTTTTTCTTTATAAAATTATAAACAAGACCAATCAACAGCAAAATGCAACAAATAAGTCCGTTAGTTATATCGGGTTTATCAGGCACAAATGAAGCAACTATTAACAATACTATTGTTCCAAGCAACAGAATTGATGGCACATAATCAGTAACCTTTGTACGCTCTTGTGCTTTGGGAATCCGAGCTTTTTCTTTTCTAAAGAGAATTGCCAGAATTATTGCGGAAAGAACTGCACCCAGTTCTACGGCAAAAAATATACTCGGTCTTCCTTTGTACCAAAAGAAATCCATAAAGCTCATGTCAAGTGCCGATCCCAGCATAATGGCAGTAGTATCACCAACCAATGTAGCTGCTCCCTGCAAATTGGATGAAACGGCAACTGCTATAATAAAC
>JAGBCG010000107.1 GCA_017938055.1 Clostridia bacterium | reverse complement strand
CAGAAGCTCTCATGGCAAAGTACCGCATTTCGGGTGTTCCGATTTGTGACGAAAATAAAAAGCTCGTTGGTATTATCACCAATAGAGATATGAGATTCTTAAAGGATTATAATGATAAAATCGGCGATGTTATGACAAAGAACAACCTCATTACAGCCCCTGTTGGCACAACTCTTGAGGATGCAAAGGAAATTCTTTATGGTGCAAGAGTTGAAAAGCTCCCTCTCGTTGACGAAAACGGTGTTCTTGCAGGTCTTATTACAACAAAGGATATTCTCAAGGTGCAGAAGTACCCTAACAGTGCCAAGGACTCCAAGGGCAGGCTTTTATGTGCAGCAGCAATCGGTGCAACGCCCGACGTACTTGACAGAGCAAAAGCTCTTATCGAGGCAGGTGCTGACGTACTTGTACTCGACTCTGCTCATGGTCATAGCCAGAATATTCTTAACAGCGTTGAAAAGGTTAAAAATGCATTCCCCGAAATTCAGCTTGTTGCAGGTAATATTGCTACTGCAGAAGCGGCACATGACCTTATTGCCGCAGGTGCAGACGCCGTGAAAGTTGGTATCGGCCCCGGCTCTATCTGTACAACAAGAGTGGTTGCAGGTATCGGTGTTCCTCAGATAACTGCAATATATGACTGTGCATGTGAAGCAGCAAAAACAGGTACTCCCGTTATCGCAGACGGCGGTATCAAATACAGCGGCGACCTTGTTAAAGCAATCGCAGCAGGCGGTGACGTTGTAATGGTTGGCTCACTTGTTGCCGGCTGTGAAGAAAGTCCCGGAGAAACAGAGCTTTATCAGGGCAGAACCTTTAAGGTATACAGAGGTATGGGTTCACTTGCGGCTATGGAGCACGGCTCAAAGGACAGATACTTCCAGGCTGACCAGAAAAAGCTCGTTCCGGAAGGTGTTGAAGGACGAGTTCCTTACAAAGGAAATCTTGCTGATACTGTATTTCAGCTCATGGGTGGTCTGAGAAGTGGTATGGGTTACTGCGGAAGCCACAACGTAGAAGAACTCAAAAAAGAAGCTAAGTTTGTGCGTATTACAGGAGCAGGTCTTCGTGAATCACATCCTCACGACATTTCTATCACCAAGGAAGCACCCAACTACAGCGTTTCTTCCAACTAATAACAAAAGGACAATTAAATTTGCCCCAAGGAGGCGTAAGGTATGAGAACACGGTTTATAAAAATTATGTGCTTATTCTCTATCCTTACGCTTCTTTTTTCCAATATATATACACCAAAGGCTGTCAGCTACAACGACGGAAGATTTAATACCTACATTAATATGGGTGAAAACGCAGTAAACAACAACTATCAGATTCCCCATATGTTCAGGCAGGATGCACCCTATACCTACATCACAAAATACCCTCTTGTAGTAAGCGGCGGTGTTGAATACGTTCCCATGTCAATGTTTATACTTTATTCTTACATAGAGGTAAACTACAGCGGTCTGAACGAGGATTTTTATCTTGTAAACACCCGTAACGGAAACTACATTTCCTTTAACATTGAAGAAAATATAGCTTATACACACAATGGTGAGCTTATGAAGATGGAAACTCGTTTGTTTTATCAGACACGATATATACCCGCAAGAAAAGTTGCTGATGCTTTGGGAATGATGTGTGAAACCTACGATGACCCACTTTCCGGCATATACGCTTTTAGAATTTCCAATGGTAAATCTTCAAAAACCTTACCGGACCTGCTCAATCCTTTTCTTCCCGAAAAAGAGCCCACTCAGGAACCCGGCAATATTCCCGAAGATAATCCAACTGTTCCGGAGGACAAACCTACTATTCCTGAAGTCAAGCCTGACATTCCTGAAGTCAAACCTGACATTCCTGAAGTCAAGGTTGAACCGCAAGTTCCCCAAGACCCCTTGGAAAAGCTTGAAAAACGCACACTCTCACTGTGCTTTACCGGTATGTCTTATGAGAAAATCAACACAATAACAACCACTCTGAAAAATCTTAACGCGTCTGCTTCCTTCAGCTTTACACAAGATGAAATACTTTCAGACCCCTCTCTTGTACGTAAGCTCTGGATTGAAGGAAACACCATAATGGTAACAGCCCAGCCTGACTTTGAAAAGGTAGCCTCCCAAAATCCTGATATAACAGGCAAACAGCTTGATTTGCTATATGCAAACGCATATATTTCCGAGCTTGAAAGTGCCAACAACGCATTAAAGCTTGTTCTTAAAACCAAAACAAGAATGTGCACCCTGCCATACAATCTGCCGTGTGACAAAGGTGACGGGTCTGTTTTTGAAAGCACGCTTTTACAGGCAGGATATCTTGTTTTCAAGCCCGACGTTGACAGCGGTGATACACCCTCTGGTACATTAAACGCCTATACTATTTCTGCAAGGATAAAAAACAAGGTTACAGGCGGAAATCCAAAGGATTCCTTTTCGGTTAACGCTCTTTTGAATTGCTCGGAAAAATCATATTACTATATACTCGACATTGCAAGCCTTATAAACAAATACGAAAAGCTCAGCTTTTCCAAGTCAACCGAATACGCTTTGTTTAGCAGATAAGGAGAATTGATATAAATGGAACAAAAGAAAAAGAGAATTCTTATTGTTGAAGATGAAACGGATATAGCGGAAATCCTGCAATACAATGTAAGCAAGCAGGGTTATGAAGCTGAAATTGCTGGTGACGGAGAAAAAGGCCTTGCTCTTGCTCTTTCAGGCACCTTTGACCTTATACTGCTTGACGTTATGCTTCCTAAAATGGACGGCTTTGAAATATGCAGACGTGTCAGAAGCAGACTTGAAACACCAATTATAATGCTTACGGCACGTGAAGAAGAAAATGACAAGATTTTAGGTCTTGACTTAGGTGCGGATGACTATATGACAAAGCCTTTCAGTCTTGGAGAGCTGACATCAAGAATTCGTGCAAACATCCGTCGCTTTTCGGGTGAAACGGTAGTAAAACAGGAAGATGATAAGGAAAATTCCATTATACACATAGAGGATCTGGAAATAGACACCGACTCTTATACGGTAAAAAAGAACGGCAAGGAAATTTCCCTGTCAAAGCAACAGTATGAATTACTTTGCTTTTTAGCTAAAAACCGTGGCAAAAAGTTCCGTCAGGATGCCTTGCTTGAAGCAGTATGGGGCTATGACGATTATTACGGCGATGTGAGAACTGTCGACGTTACCGTGGCAAGACTTCGCAAGCAGATAGAAGAAAATCCGTCAGAGCCTAAGTACATCAAAAATAAAAGAGGCATGGGTTATTATATTGACTGACATAAGTAAAAATCATATTCGGAGGGAATTTCGTTTTGTATAAGAGTCTGAATTCAAAACTTGTACTGATATTTATAGTATTTATAATAGCGGTCATGGCGACGGTGGGCATCTTTCTGATGAACAGCGTCTTTGACTTTTATACTGACGACTTTGTCCAACAGCTTAACGAGGGCTTCGATGAAAACATCGTGTCAAGTCTTGAAGACGCTCTGCTTTATGAAGACAGTGCCGCCTCTCAAAAAGAAATTCTCTCAGCTTATTCTGCTACCTTCGGCTTTGACAGTCACCGAAATTTTTATATTCTCGACAGTAATGCAAATGTTATAGAAAGCTCCTCCAAGAACGACGTTCAGGCTTTGCCGCTAACACCAAATCTTATGGCAGCAATGAATAAACGTGACGGAACAAAACAAAGCTACGGTGCAGACCAGTTAGACTATGCTCTTTACCTTCAAAACAAAGGCAAGGACTGTATAATATACATAATTGACGACCTTTCTGAAACAAGGCAGCTTTCCTTTATGCTGTTTTCCATCATAATACGTGCCCTTATTATAGGTCTTTTAATCGCACTGGTAATGGCATTTTTCCTTGCAAAAGCAATTACACGTCCCATTCAGACTATAACCGGCGGTACTCGTCAGATTTCCTCCGGCGAGTATTCCCACAGGCTGAGAATAAGAACAAAAGATGAAATAGGCACTCTTGCAAAGAATTTTAACTCCATGGCACAGGTTATCGAAAACACTCTGGACGAGGTTTCGGGCGAACGTGAAAAGCTTAAAAACGTATTCAACCGCCTTGATGCAGGCGTTGCGGCATTTGAAGAAAGCGGGGAGCTTATACACATCAACCCTTCCGCAATTTCTATGCTGTCGATTCCCGAAAACCACAAGCCCTCCTTTGATGAGCTGATACAAGCTCTTGGTCTTGACGAAGTTACCATGGACAGTATAAAACAGGTTTCCGACATACACATAGAGCAAAAGAATCTGTCCGATGTTAAAAACCGTGAGCTTGTTGTAAGCATCGACATAGGCGTTTTCGGTTATGACGGCTCAGCAAAGTCGGGTTTTCTGGTAGTTATT
>JAGBCG010000106.1 GCA_017938055.1 Clostridia bacterium | reverse complement strand
TTCTGAAAGAACGGAATAACAAATCTGATTATAAGTGCGACTGCAGCAACAATAAGTGGAAAACACATCATAAAGCGAATGCCACGTGTCATGTCAAACAGCTTTTTGTATACCTCTTTTTTGCTTCTGCAGAAAGGGCATACGGAAGTGTTTTTTATAAAAGGTCTGCCACACTTTGGACAGTAGCTTTCGGGTTCATCACTTGTAATGAGAGAATAATTTCCCTCTGCCAGTTTTTCGCAGGCGGCAGCCATTACTGAATAACGTGCAAGATTTCTGCCTGAAATAAAACTGCAAAGCATAATGCTTGATCCGTTTTCCTTTGCGTAAAAGCCGCAAACACCGAGCATAACCTCAACGGAAAAATCAGTCATTTGGGAAAGAGCATATTTTTCAAGTAAACATCCGTCAAGAATTTTGTATATGTATTTTTGAGTAAAAACCATATATCCCTCAACACGCATTTGTTCGTGAAAGTCAAAGGGAGTACAGTAAAGGATGCGTTCTTCCTTAAGCTTTTCTTTTTCAAAAACGCCCATGTCTTTTTCGCTAAGCTCAAATAAAAGCTTCATTTGTTAAGTCACCACACTTGTGTATAAGAGTTACAGATAAATTTCAATTTTTTTAAAGCTTGCCTTGTCCATCTTTGATATTTCAGGAATCTCAAAGCAGTTGCCGTCTATGTCGTAAATTAGTGAACGTTTGTCCTCAAGAACACGGATGTTGGAGGAGGGATTGTTCATAACAAAGCTGCTTTTGCCTGCAGTTGTAAGCACATCAAAGTAAAGATAGCCAAACTGCTCCTTGATGTTATAAATCTTTAATATTTCAGGGGTGAAATAACGCTTTTCAAGCTCTTTGTTGATTATTGAAACTGTTTCATTATCAAAGTCTGAAAGCTTTTCTATAAGACCTATTTCAGCACCTTTTCCAACGTCCTTTGTGTCCGGCTCACGAATGGAAATAAAACAATCCGGTTCTGTTATGGGAAAGGCTCTTACGGGAACAACTCTTTCAAAAAACTCCTCACTCCCGTCGCTCTTTTTCAAAGTCATACATATAAGACCGCCCCCGGAGATAGAAAAACGTGCGTTTTCAGGATACAGGTCCACAGAGATTCTTTTGCCGAATATATCTCTGTCGCTGTTTTCCATATCATCAAGTAAAAACTTTTTTTCGTCTGCCATAAATTATCACTCCTTAATTTCCGCAAATTACCTTTTGAAGCTGTTCTTCCTGTAAGGTGTATAGCTTGTAGTATACTCCTTTTTTTTCAAGCAGCTCATCAGGAGATCCGCTTTCGGCAATTTCACCATTTTCTATAGCCATGATGCGTGTGCAGTTTTTCAGGGTAGATAGACGGTGTGCAATAGTGATAGTGGTTTTGCCCTGAATAAGCTGGTCAATGGCACGGCTTATAAGACGCTCAGTTTTAGTGTCCATTGCTGCGGTAGCCTCGTCGAGAATAAGTATTTTAGGAGATAAAAGTAAAGCTCTTGCAATGGAAATTCTCTGTTTTTCACCACCTGAAAGTGACCTTGAGCTTCCTCCGACAATGGTTTCGTAGCCCTCGGGAAGATTCATAATAAAGTCGTGTGCATTTGCTGCCTTTGCAGCCTCGATAATTTCCTTTAGAGAAGCATCGGGACGGGCATAGCGTATGTTGTCGGCAATGCTGGCATCAAAAAGATATATTTCCTGTGAAACAATGGCAACATTCTTTCTTAGAGTTGATAAGTCAATTTCTTTTACGTTGATGCCGTCAATGGTAACACTGCCGCTTATTACATCGTACATTCTTGTAATAAGATTTGCAACAGTGCTCTTTCCGCTTCCGGTGTGTCCGACAATGCCCACATGCTCACCGGGAGAAATGTGGAAGGAGATGTCCTTTAAAATTGGCCTGTTGGGACTGTAGTGGAAAGAAACATCGTTGAACTCAATTTCACCACGTATGTCTTGAGGAATTATTGGATTTGAACAGTTGGCAATTTCAGGAATGGAATCGGTGGTTTCAAGCATTCTGTCAGCAGCGTTGAGAACATCGGTAATAAGATTTGTAAAGTTTGTAAAAAACTCCAGAGGACCGAAAATCATTCCTATATAACCAAGATAAGATGTGAGTTCACCGTAAGTCATGTATCCGCTCATAACCTGAATACCGCCAAAGCCCCAAATAGCCTGGCTTGAAAGACCTATAAGGACAGATACTACGGGGAATATACATATAGCAATAAGATTTGTCCTTAAATTAGCATCATATAGCTTTAAGGAATAGCCTCTGAAACGGTTGCTTTCTTCTGCTTCCTTGGAAAAAACCTTAATAACACGTATGCCGTTAAGTGAGTCACCAAGCATGGCATTTAAGGCACTTGAACGACGCCACTGTTTTGAAAAGCTTCTCCATAGCTTTGGTAACATAAATTTAAATATAGCAACGATAATAGGTACAGGGATAAAAACAATAAGCGTGAGAGAGGGATTCATGGAAAAGAGAAGTATTGTAATGCCGATAAATTTTGTTATGTTCAAAATAAACTGAGGAATACCGCCTACGAAAAAATGTCGTATTTTGTCGGCATCGTAGTTTACTCTTGTCATAA
>JAGBCG010000105.1 GCA_017938055.1 Clostridia bacterium | reverse complement strand
AAATATACCGATTGGAGAAATAAAACAGATATGGCATCTAAAGATTTTGAAAGTAATTTAAAAAATCTTAAAGGAACTTTTGCTGTTGAAAGTATGACGGTTAGTGAGGAAAGTATTAAAAACCTCAAAAGAATTGATAGTGGTAAAGTAAGCTATACCGATGTAATTGAAGAATTGAAGCTTAAATATATGCAGAAGGTGTAATTATGTTTTCAAAATATGATGTTTATACGACTACCCAATCAATATATTGCTATCCCGATAGTAATATATTAAAAAATAAATTGAATATAAGAGATAGTAAACTTCTCAAAACCGCTGAAGAAGAAATTACACTTATTAAGCAAATGGAACTTTTGAAGAATCCGATAAAGGGTAACTTTTCAAAAGCGCATCTTATGAATATACACAAGTTTATTTTTGAAGATATTTATTCGTTTGCCGGTAAAATCAGACGAGAGCAAATTAGTAAAGCGGATACAATGTTTTATCCGCCTGACTTGATTGATAGAGAGCTTGATAAAGTATTTGCAAAAATAAAAGAGAAAAATATGCTCAAGGAAACCGACGAAGAAAAGGTTTTTGATAATTTGGCATATGTTATGGCAGAACTCAACATTATACATCCTTTCAGAGAGGGCAATGGTCGTTCTATCCGTGAATTTATCCGCCTTATGGCAAAGCGTATGGGATATGACCTGAATTGGGGGAATGTAGATAAAGAAGAGCTCTTAGAAGCATCAATATTGTCAGTTGATAACTATAAAGTGTTGATAAGAGTATTTGAGGCTTGTGTGGATTAATTTGTGAGTACATTTTGAGTACAAAAACTTTCGGAAATAAAATCACCACGATGAAAAATGAGAAATACAGATAATAAAATCACGAAAAAGCAATGAAAATCACAGTGATTAAAAAAGCGGAAGTCGAGTGGGAATAATCCCAAAAACGTCAAAAACCTTAAAACAAGGCGTTTTCACTTTTCAAAAAGTCGTTCTGACTGCAAAATGACTGCAACGATTTAAAAGAATAATATTATTATGTTTCAACTGCTCTGCCAGAAATGGTAGAGCAGTTTTGTGTTAGTATGCAAGATTGTACGCAAGATAATACTTATGATAAATCTATTGATTTTCTGAAACTTAAGAAATAACAATTTAATTTAGGGACGATGTGGGCATCGTCCCCTACGATTATGTAACGTATTAAACTTTACTTTTTCAATCCGAATTTATAATTGTCATTCTGAGCGTAGCAAAGCGAAGCCGAAGAATCTGTTACGTAAAAAATTTGCACATATCCACTGCCTGTGCAGAAATTAAGGCTTTGCAGATCCTTCGACTTCGGCACTTTATGTGCCTTCGCTCAGGATGACAGACCGTAGGGGACGATGCCCACATCGTCCCATTTTTCATGCATTTTTATCATTTTACGAAATTTGACAAAACATATTGTAAAATTCATAAATTGATGTTATAATATGTATGCTACAACTTTAAATCATATAAGAAACATACTAAGATGAATATTTGTATCACATAGGAGGTACGCTATTTGTAAAAAGCGTACACTCTTGTTTCGTCATACTCTCAAGCGTGTCTTTAGATGTTATGTTAAAAGTGTGTAGCAACATTTGAAACGGAGTCTGTGCGTTTTTTGGTGCGTGGCTCTGCTTTCGGGTTGGCTACGCACTTTTTTATTTAGCGGAGTATGTTATGGAAACAGAAAACAAGGCTTGTTGTGTTTTCGGGCACAGAAAAGTAGAGGAAAAGGAAAAACTAAAAGAGAGATTGAGCGAAATATTTGAAAACCTCATTGTGTGTGTGAATGTTGATACTTTCCTTTTGGGAAGCAGAAGCGAATTTGACGACTTATGCCGTGATGTCCTTGCGGTAAAAAAAGAAAAATATCCACACATTATGCGGGTTTATGTTCGTGGCGAATTTCCGTACATAAGCAAGGATTACGAAAACTATCTTTTAAAAAGCTGTGAAAAAACGTATTTTCCTAAAAGGGCATTAAACGCTGGCAAGGCTGTTTATATTGAAAGAAACTACGAAATGATAGACAAAGCAGATATTTGCGTTGTATATTTCAAAGAGGGATATTCACCTTGCAAAACAAAAATTACTGCTATGGGTTTATCTGTCCATCAACAAAAATCAGGCACAAGTGTTGCCTATCAGTATGCAGTAAACAAAAAGAAAACAATTATAAATCTGGCACATGAAGCATAAAAATTGTACTTTACCAACAAATTTTCAAAAAAATCTGTAATATTTCATCTTTGTCTTGAAAACCGCTTTCGTTTATGGTAGAATAGGTTTAACAAAGTTAAATCTATTCAGCTAAATTCGCCTAACGACGAGCTAAATGTGCTTCCGCACGCTAAATTACTTCGTAGCTAAATTGACCTTACGGTCAGCTATAAGGCGAATTTAATTTAGCTACTCCGAAGGAGTTATTTAGCTATGAAGCGAAGCGGAATAATTTAGCTTTGCAACTTGTTGCAAAATTTAGCCAAAAAGCTTGGCATCTAAATTGTTCACTGATTTTTAAATAATATCATCAAAAATCGAAAAATGGAAAAACATAGGAAATTTCAGTTTTTCAAATTTTCAAAACGGAGGGGTTTTATGAAAAATAAATATTTGTCATACTTGTCTGACGGTATTCTTGCAGGCTTTATGATTGGAGTGGGGGCTATCGTCTTTATGTCCAGTGACAACAGATACATAGGTGCGTTTTTGTTCTCACTTGGCTTGTTCAGCGTTGTTTGCTTCAAGTACGGACTTTTCACGGGAAAAGTGGGATATATCCCTCTCAGGAAGCCTGAATATCTTATCGAGGTAGTCATTACACTTTTTGCAAATCTTTTTGGTACTTTTTTTGCAGCAACTCTGTTTCGTGCTTCACGCTTTTGCACCGCAGCAGTATCGGGTCTTGATTTGAGTGCCTGCGACAGAGCTAAAGCCTCAATGCTTGCAAAAATCAATGACAGCTACCTTAGCAGCTTTGTTCTTGCAGTGTTCTGCGGTCTTCTCATGTTCACGGCGGTGGATGCTTACAGAAAATGCAAAGAAGAAAACAACTTTGCCGGTGCAGTATTCGGCGTAGTATTTCCGGTTGTTGTGTTTATAATATGCGGCTTTAATCACTGTATTGCCGACATGGCTTATTATTTCATGGCAGGCTGTCCGCAAATCTCAAAGGCTATTATTTACTTTATCGTTGTAATTCTTGGCAACAGTGTAGGCGGTATGCTTGTTCCTCTCTTTAAAAAGCTTTCCAACAATCCTTTATAGTTTAAATTTCAAGAATCAGACAAGTAGCAAATTTGCAAATTGCAAAAAAAACGGGACGATTTAGCATCGTCCCTATTTTTTAATATAAAACCCTGATTCTATGTAAAACTATTTGCGGTTTTTAATATTAATAAGCCTTAAAATAACAGGGCTTAATACCACATTTACCAGAAGCTCAAACACAAAGTTTAGTCCAACAAAGAATATCAGCAAATAACCCCATGTTGACATTTTTTCCGCTGCCGCACCAGAGTTTACCACGTCCATAAAGAACACAAAACAGCCTGCTATAAATATTCCCGTGTTCACCACAGGGCAAACTATTGCCGAAACCAGTACTGCCGCATACTTATTGAATCTACTAAGCAGTTTATAAACCGCACCTGCCGCCGCACCTGCCGCAATGCCCTTTATCATTACTGTTATAACTGTTCCCGCAAGATTGATACCTGTCCAGAATGCAGCATCAGGAGTTAAAAAGAATGCAGCCCCCGATACTCCTCCAAGCCACGCACCCGCACCTGTTCCGCACAGTGCTGAACCCAATACAATAGGTATAAGTGTTAATGAAATTGACGCAAGACTTCCAATCTTGATAAATCCTCCAAGAATCGAAAGTACTGCCGTAAGTGCCGTCAGCAATGCAAGCAAAGCAAGTTTTTTCGTATCTGCGTTTTTTGTTGCCATAAAAAACTTCTCCTTATTCTCGTCCCAAATGGGTACTAATTAAAATCTTCAAATTTCAGTGTATTATAACATACTTTTTTCAAATTTGCAATATCTTACGGCAAATTTGCGTTGTTTTTTATACTGAATAAGAATAAAAAAGCAAACTTTGCATATGCTGAAAGCGGAGGTGTCTATATGAAACAAAAAACAAAAACCTACGCTTTTTTCATTATTTTTACTCTTGCCGTTGGGGGACTAAGTGCACTTCTCACACGAAACAACATGGATATTTACGAGAAAATTACAACTCCGTCCTTTGCTCCCCCCTCCATTGTTTTCCCTATTGCCTGGGGCATTTTGTATGTTCTCATGGGCATTAGTGCAGCCATGGTTTTTATAAAGGGCAGAGAAAGCGGAACATATACCTTTGATGCTTTACTGTTTTATTTTGCCCAGCTTT
>JAGBCG010000104.1 GCA_017938055.1 Clostridia bacterium | reverse complement strand
TATCGGTATCAAGAATGATGGTTACAGGTCCGTCATTAAGCAAACTTACTTTCATGTCTGAACCAAAAACTCCCGTCGAAACAGTAAAGCCGTACTTTTCACGAAGTCCCCTGACAAACCCCTCATACAGAGGAATCGCCTTATCAGGACGTGCAGCACTGATAAACGACGGTCTGTTCTGTCCTTTACATTCAGCACAAAGGGTAAACTGCGACACTACCATTATCTCAACTTCTTGGTTCATTTCCTTAAGCTGCAAGGCAGAAAGGTTCATTTTTCCGTCGCTGTCCTCAAACACCCTGAGCTTTGCAGTCTTATCTACAAGAAGCTGTGCCTCTTTTTCGGTATCGTTTACATTTACGCCAAGCAAAATCAAAAATCCTCTGCCAGCCTTTGAATGTTCGCTGCCATCTATATCTACTTTTGAAAACAAAGTTCTCTGTACCAATGCAATCATGAAGAAAAACCTCTTGTAACGTCAATAATATTTTGTACTTTTCTCAGTCTTGAAATAATGGAATTAACATGGGAGGTATTGCGACAAGTTATGTTAAGAATAATAATCAAGCCGTCATTTCCCGATTCCTTTGAATTAATTGCGTGTACCTGGACTTTCATATCTGCAAGCACAGCTGTAATATCAGCAAAAACCTGGAAGGAGTTGTAGGCAAAAATCTGAAGCAACGCTTCAAAGCTACCGGTTGTGTTGTCGCCGTTTTCAAGTGAAACCTTAGACCAGCGAACAGTAACCCACCTGTCCTTTTCCTCAGGCTTTGCAATGCCCGCTTTGGCATTTGGACAATCATATTTATGCACCGAAACGCCAAAACCACGTGTGACAAAGCCTATAATACTGTCACCCGGAAGTGGATTGCAGCATTTTGCAAATCTTACCTGACAGTTATCTATACTGTCAACAATAACACTCTGTATTGCACCGTGCTCAGTTTGCTTTGCACGCTTTTGCTCAGCCTGTCTGCTCTTATCCGCAACAAGCTCCTCAATGGGATTTGTACTCTTAACAGGCTCGGGAGATACAATTCTGTCAAACTCATCCTTAAGCTTTGGTGCAAATTTAGAAACCGCCACTCCGCCATAACCAATATTATTATAAAAGTCATCAACGTCATTAAAGCCAGCCCGCTTTGCAACATTTTCAACAATATCGTTCTTCTGAGCTTCGGTAAAGGTTTTGCCGTACTTTTTAAGCTCTCTGTCAATTTCAAGCTTGCCCTCAATGATGTTTTCTTCTCGTTTTTCCTTTTTAAACCATTGACGGATTTTATTCTTCGCTTCGCTTGTCTTTACAATTTTAAGCCAATCTCTGCTTGGTCCCCCCGATGATGAGGAAGTTATAATTTCACAAATATCGGCGTTTTTTAGTACCGTGTCTATAGGCACAATAACCCCGTTAACCTTTGCACCAATCATCTTATTACCTATCTGAGAATGGATTGAATATGCAAAGTCAATGGTAGTAGAGCCATTAGGTAAACTCTTTACATCTCCCTTTGGGGTAAAAACAAATGCTTCATCCTCATATAAATCGACTTTCAGAGGACGCAGATAC
>JAGBCG010000103.1 GCA_017938055.1 Clostridia bacterium | reverse complement strand
AATATCTAAAAGATTGCCTATAGGTGTTGCAACAACATATAACGCACCCTTTTCTATTTCGTTAGCCATTATTCTTCACCGCCCGCAAAGGTGCTTTCATCCTGTTCTTCCATTCTCACTTCAAATGGAGTTTCACCCGTATTTGTAACTGTAGGGTCAGCAACACTTATTTCTTCACCCTGAATTTGCGTCTGTGGTAACTCTTGTGCAGTAGCTGCTTCTTCAAGAGTCAACTGATCCTTTTGACTTTGTGTCTTTTCTTCACCCAAGAGAAGCTGACGTCTTTGCTCCTTTATCTGCTGGGTAAACATATGTAGTTCAGGCACTTGTTCAAGGTCATCTATTGTTTCAAGGCCAAATGTACGTAAAAATACATGAGTAGTTCCGTAAAGCATAGGTCTGCCCGGTGCATCAAGTCTGCCTTTTTCCTCAATAAGTCCCTTGTCACATAACGACATGATAACCGACGGTGACTCAATACCTCTTACCTTATCCACAAGTGCACGTGTCGCAGGCTGATTGTATGCAATAATTGCCAGCACCTCAAGTGCTGCCCTTGACAATGGCTGATTGTGTCTTATAGTAAGTGCATTTCTCACAACCTGTGCATACTGGCTCTTTGTTGCAAGCTGAGCATGTCCGTCAAGAATAAGCAGCTCTATTGCACTGTTTTCATATCTTCCAAGCATCGCATCAAGAAGCTTTGGAATAACCCTTTCCTCTGCACCTATAGCCTCTGCAAGCTTATCAAAGCTTATTGCACTGCCGTAAGCAAACATTGCCGCCTCTGCTGCACGCACAAGGTATTCTTCATCATATATAAGTTCTGCCTGATAGGATTCTTTTCTTGTCATCCTTTTTACCTCTTTCGGCTTTTTCTTAAAAATCATACAATTATCCATGATAATTCATACTATTATAACACGCTTTTTTGAAAAAGATGTGATTAATTTGTATATTTGTTTTCAAAAACATCACCTTATCTGCGTTTTTTATGTATTATTCGCTTAAAAAAGAAATGTCAAAAGTAGCAAAATTTGAGAATTGCATGAAAAACGGGACGATGTGGGCGCCGTGAGCGAAGCGAGGAAGTACTCTTGGGGGACATCGTCCCCTACGATTATGTAACGCACTAAACTTTGCTTTTCAACCCGAATTTATTCTTGTCATTCTGAGCGTAGCAGAGCGAAGCCGAAGAATCTGTTGCGTAAAAATTTGCACTTAGCCTCTGCCTGTGCAGAAAGAAAAGGTTTGCAGATCCTTCGACTACGGCACTTTATGTGCCTTCGCTCAGGATGACAGACGGAGCCTTATAAAAAGTAGGGGACGATGTGGGCATCGTCCCCTACGATTATATAACGCACTAAACTTTGCTTTTCAATCCGAATTTATTCTTGTCATTCTGAGCGTAGCAGAGCGAAGCCGAAGAATCTGTTACGTAAAAATTTGCACTTATCCACTGCCTGTGAAGAAAGCAAAGATGTGCAGATCCTTCGACTACGGCACTTTATGTGCCTTCGCTCAGGATGACAGACGGAGCCTTATAAAAAGTAGGGGACGATGTGGGCATCGTCCCTTACGAATAATAATTCATTTCGTGTATGTTTGCTGCTTGTTATAAAACGTATATTTTGCTAAAATCAATTACAACACAAGCTTATATTTTTCAAAGGCTCTTACAATCAAAACACCAAGCACCAGTCCTGCAAGAGCCTGCATTGCGTTTGCCGGAATGTTGACAGCAGAGGGAATAAAGCCGTATAAAAAACCTTCAAATACAAAATACCCCATCACCATTATAATTTCTGCAACAGCACAGCTTATAATTTGTGAAATAAGGCGGGAAGCTTTCTTTCTCAGCAATCTGAAGCCAAAAAAAGCTACAAGTGCCATAATACCTTTTATTGCAAAGGTCACGGGTGCATATATAATATATCCTGAAAGCAGGTCTGCCAGTGCCGAGCCTGCTCCCGCAGCAAGAAATCCATACAGCGGTGATAATATAAAACCGCATAAAAGCACAATACAGTCCCCAAGGTTTACATATCCGTTTGGAAGCGGTGTGGGTATTCTTATTATCATTGTTGCCACACAGCAAAGGGACGCCAGCATTGAACACATAACTACTTTTTTTACCATTTCACTTATCTCCTTTTATAAAAAACTAAATATGCTTATCAAAAACATTTCTGTTTTTTCTGCCAAAAATTATTTTTTGATTTTTCCAACAAGCCTGTTAATGCAAAAACCCTTTGATGAGAAATTGTCCTCGTATTCTGTGTGAATATTACCCTTTTCCCACATTGAATTATGAAGGTCGGTACAAACCTGGCACAATTCAATTTCAGCCTCGTTGAACTGCACAAGAGAAAAATCAAACATCGGACGGTTATCCGTCTTAAAGAAGATATTTCCGCCGTTTTTAATGATTTTTTTATATATTTCAAGAAAAGCTATATACGTAAGTCTTCTCTTAAAGTGACGGTTTTTAGGCCATGGGTCTGAGAAATTGAGATAAATTCCCGCAAGCTCACCGTCCATAAATACCTCGCAAAGATTTTTTGCATCAAAACACATAAATTTTACGTTGCTGATATTTTCCTTTATTGCCTTTTCCATTGCAAGCATTATAACGTCAGGCACAACTTCAAGGGCAATGTAAAAATTATCAGGATTTTGTTTTGCAAGCTGTGTAATAAAACTGCCTTTGCCGCAACCGATTTCAAGAAAAATCTGCCGCCCCTTGCCGTAAAGCTCGTCCCATTTGCCCTTAAGCACTGTAGGATTCTGTATCATTATATCAGCACAGGCAGACATTCTGCTTTGGGCATTTTTCTTTTTTCTCATTCTCATGGTTAAAATTTCCTTTCAAAAGGCAGTATATTTTTCACATGGTTTACTAATACTGTTGTTGGCAGAAGAAAAAGTTCTGCAAATAAATACAGTATTACGGAGTGAAAAATAAATGCTTGACAGAATAGCTCTTATTTTAAGTATTATAGGTGCTTTAAACTGGGGATCTATTGGTCTTTTCCAGTTTGATTTGGTGGCATTTCTCTTTGGCGGACAGGACAACATCATAAGCCGTATTATCTACTCTCTTGTAGCACTCGGCGGTATATGGTGTATTTCACTGCTCTTCCGTGACCGTGAGGAAATTACTCGCTCAAGAGAAGAAGTGCCTGAATTAAGATAACTATTTGGACTTAATTTTTGATTTTTCTTTTAAAGCCTTTCTAAGCTTGGCGATGTCGGAGCCTTTGCCCTTTTTGACGCCGCCTTTTTTCTTTGGCTTTTGATTAGATGCAGTTTTCATGCCCGTTTTCCTTACTTTGTGAGCATTGTCCGACACAGGAAAATGACCAAGCAGACACTGTGCATCACGTCTATCTGAAATCCTTATGGCTTTTTCAACAAGAGGTCTGTTTTCCGCACGTGAGGACTGCAAAAGAGCACGCTGCAATTTCTTTTCCTCATAGGTTTTAGGTACATATACTTGCTTTAACGTAAAAGGGTCGATGCCTGTATAATACATAGTTGTGGCAGCAGTACCCGGTGTAGGATAAAAGTCCTGAACCTGCTCGGGACGTATGTTTTTCTTTTTCAGATAAAGTGCAAGGTCTATTGCTTCATTTATGGTGCTTCCGGGATGTGAGGACATAAGATACGGCACAAGATACTGCTCAAGGGAAGCTTTTTTACATTCACTGAAATACTTGTCGCAGAATCTTTCGTAAACTTTAACACTTGGTTTTCCCATGTATGATAAAACCTTGTCTGAAATATGCTCGGGAGCAACCTTGAGCTGTCCGCTTACATGATATTTTACTAGGCGTTTAATAAAGGCATCGCTCTTGTCGTAAATGGCATAGTCAAATCTCACACCGCTTCGTACAAATACCTTTTTTATCTTTGGAATTTTTGACATTTCCTCTAAAATTTCCACATATTCGCTGTGGTCAACCAAAAGGTTTTTACACGGCTCCGGTGCAAGACATCTTCTGTTTTTGCACACGCCCTTTTTGCCATCCCGAACTGCCTTACATGGACCGTACCTGAAATTTGCCGTAGGTCCACCCACGTCATGTATATATCCTTTAAAGCCTTTAAGCGTTGTGAGCAGCCTTGCTTCCGCAAGCACCGATTCCTTGCTTCTCGAAACGACATTTCTGCCCTGATGAAAGGCTATAGCACAAAAAGCACAGCCGCCAAAGCAGCCGCGGTTGTGTGTTATTGAAAATTCCACCTCGTCTATGGCACTTATACCGCCACACTTGTCGTACATCGGGTGCCAGGTTCTTGTAAATTCAAGTGCATAAACCTCGTCCATTTCCTGTCTTGTAAGAAGTGGCTGAGGGGGATTCTGCACTATTTTTTTGCCGTCGTAAAACTCTGTTACCGCCTTGCCATCGGTGGGGTCTGTGTTTTTATACTGAATTGCAAAGCTTTTTGCATATTTTTCCTTGTCGGTTTTAAGCTCATCGTAGCTATAGGTATCAATATATGGGAATTTAGGCTGGTATTCCCTTTCGGTGCATACAACCGTTCCCCGCACGTCCCTTATTTTCTTTACTGGAACACCCTTGTCAAGAAGCTTTGCTATTTCAGGGATGCTTTTTTCACCCATTCCGTAGCTTAAAATGTCCGCACCCGAATCTATAAGTATACTGCGGCGAACCTTGTCGTCCCAGTAATCGTAGTGGGCAAAACGACGCAGCGATGCCTCAACACCGCCGATAATTATGGGTATATCTCCGTAAGCTTCACGTATTCTGTTGCAATAGACTATAACTGCTCTGTCAGGTCGCAGCCCTGCCTTTTTTTCAGGAGAATAATAGTCCTCGCTTCTTCTTTTTTT
>JAGBCG010000102.1 GCA_017938055.1 Clostridia bacterium | reverse complement strand
TAACAAGATTTCCAATAGCTTCAACAAGCTGAGCTTTGTTGACCTGATAAGGAATTTCCGTAACGATAATTGAGGTTTTTCCGTTCTTTTCTTCCTCAAAGTGAGCTTTGGCACGCACCACAACTCTGCCTTTACCGGTCATATACGCCTGATATATACCGCTTGTGCCGTGAATTGTGCCGTAGGTAGGAAAGTCGGGACCCTTTATAAATTGCATAAGGTCGGGAATTGTGCAATCGGGGTTGTACATAAGATGAATGGCACCGTCAATAACCTCACAGAGATTGTGAGGAGGAATGTTTGTTGCCATACCAACGGCAATACCCATTGAGCCGTTTACAAGAAGATTTGGAAAACGGCATGGAAGAACAGTCGGCTCAAGACGCTTGTTGTCAAAGTTTGGAGTAAAGTCAACAACGTCCTTGTCGATATCGGAAAGCATTTCATCTGCAAATCTTGCAAGACGAGCTTCTGTATAACGGTAAGCAGCTGGCGGGTCGCCGTCAACACTACCGAAGTTTCCCTGACCTTCAACAAGGGGATAACGCAGTGAAAAGGGCTGTGCAAGTCTTACCATACTGTTGTAAACTGCAGCATCACCGTGGGGATGATAATGACCAAGCACCGCACCGACTGTGGTTGCGGACTTGCGGTAATCCTTGTTGTGAGTAAGACCGTCCTCGTGCATAGCATAAAGTATACGTCTGTGAACAGGCTTCAAGCCATCCCTTACGTCAGGCAAAGCTCTGTCAACAATAACAGACATTGCGTAGTCGATAAATGATTTTTTAACTTCTGCCGAAATTTCAACTGTAGTTATGTTTTCTCCCTGAAATCTTTCTTCCATTTTGTAAATGTCCTCCATTGCATTTTATCAAGAACCCTTGACGAAGACTGTAAATAAGCCTTACGCAAAGTAGAAATAAGTCTTTGTTTTTTATAGTTTAGTTTTGTGATGGGGATTTTTCATTTTCACTTGTCTTTGTTTCATCCCCGTCAGGATTTGTACTTTCTTGTTGTTGCTCTTGTTCTTTGTCGTTCGCATCGAGAGCTTCTTCTAAGGCTCTGTCACGTTCAGCTATTTTTTCTTTTTCCTTTTCTGCCACCTTAAGTATTTCTGCAGCACGTCTTTTTCCCTGTGAGAAAGAGCGGTGAACGAACAGTGAAACCTCATAAGGACTGTCCTCATAATAGGTATATGTCTTGTAAGCATTTATGAGCTTTGTAATACCTGTTACTGTTTCGTCATTAAGAACACCGGAAGGCTCAATACCTAAATAGAGCTGAAGAGCATAAACGGCTCTTTTTGTGGTGTCATCAAAGATTCCGTCGCTGTCCTGTTCAAACATAAGACCTGCAATAACAAGCCTGTCCTCAAGGGCTTTGGCGGGATCGCTGTACTGACCTTCTTGAATTTCCTTGTAGTTTTCATGGTTGAACCACATAAGAGAGGGAAGAGAGTAGTACATTTCTGTGCTGTCAATTTCAATATCGGGTTTAAGACCTATTCCGTTGTAGCTTTCTAAATTCTGGTCAAGAATTTCAAATGATGTAATTGTAATGTAGTCACCGTTTGAAAAAGTGTAGGTTGACTGTCCTACGCATTTGCCGAATGTGTTTGTACCGACAAGCTTTGCAAGTCCTTTGACGTGGAGAATTCTTGCGAACAGCTCTGCGGCACTTATTGACTGGTCGTTAACAAGAATAACAATGCTGTCAAAGCTGTAGTGGTCGGTGGTGGAGTAAATAGCTCTTGGCTCATCCAAGTGCTTGTCGTTGTAGTAGCCGATAATTTCACCGTTTGGTATAAAACATTCCACCATAGATAAAGCGTAGTCAAGACTTCCTCCACGATTGTCACGTAAATCAATGGTTATATTTTTTATTCCTCTTGAGTGAAAGTCGTCTATTGTCTGAATAAACTTTTTGTCAAGGTCTTTTTCAAGAAAAGTTGTAAGAGTAATAACACCGATTTCTTCTCCGTTATCAACTTCTACGTAGCTTTCAATACTTCCCACCGTCATAATACCCTTGGTAAGAGATATGGGAATAATTTCTCCGTTTCTTTCAAATTCAAAGCTGTAAACAACATCTTCTTGGTCGTTTGGCATTTGCTCTTCTGGAATGAAGTGAGAAATGTTTGCAATAATGGTTGTAACCGCATCAATGGGCAGGTCCTCAACCTTAAAGCCCATAACACTGACAAATTTGTCACCTGCCATAATGCCTGCTTTTTGTGCGTTGGAGCCATCATAAACCTTCTTTACGATTGCGTTGCCGTTTTCATCTGTTGCTATTAAAATACCAAAACCTGTGGATGCATAGTCACCGTCAAGAAAGCCATCGTCTGCTTCGTGGTATGAACTGTAATCGTCCATGGTACCAAGTAAGTAGTTTGTCATATACTTGAAGTACATGGGATTGTCTGTGAGAAAATCCTCAAACAACTTGTACATTACATCCTCGTGGGTGAACTCGTACAGGTGGTCACGCACATATACATCAAGTATTTGCTTGAAAAGTGAATAATAATAACTGTTTCCGGGTTTGTAAATACCTTGAGTAGAGGGCTTTGAGCCGTTGTTTTCTTTATTGCTTTGTGTTTGCTGTTCTTTGTCAGAACTGTTGCTTTCATTAACATCTGTTTTTTCATCATCTGCCTGTGCTTGGTTGTCAGATGCTGAAGAATTTTCCTGTTGCTGTTCTTGTTCTTCGAGGTCCTCGTCAAGAAAAGGGGTGTATGCATTAACGCCTGAAGCCAAGACTGCACAGGCACATATAAGTGCAATGATTTTTTTGAAACTCATCTGTTTTACCTGTCCTTTCGATGTTGACTTGTCAGAAAGACGTAGTCAATGTGGGGTTTGTTGTTTCCATAGATGTAGCCGTAAGCGTAAAATCGGTAACTTCTGCACATATTCCGTTTACCTCAATAGAGTAGCTCACGTGCAGACTTCCTCCACCCTCGGTAATGTTGTTATCTACACATTCCGCACTCAGACAAAGCATGATTGGAGATTGGTTTTCGTTTTCTTCTTCATTGCTGTCCATAAAAAGAGATTCGGGAAGTGCAATATAATTTCGCTTGCCTTTTTCAAAAATCAGCTCAGAAAAGTCATCATCCTGACCATTAAGACTGATTTTTGAGCTTTGTGCGTGAATACAAATCGGAGTAAAATCTCCGCTGTAGCGTATTAAAACACCGCCGTTTCCATCGCTTTGAAGAGTGCCGATGGTGGAGTATTCTATTTCCTTGCGGGATTCGGGCATGGTTGATAAATCAAGCTCGTTCCCTGAATTTTCTTCAATAAATTCGTCTAAGGATTCGCTTGAAAAATCACCGCTTTCAGGATCCTTTGCCACCTTTTCCAAATCTTCTGCCGTTGTAAAGCCGATTTTTTCTTCCTCCGAAAAAACACTGCTGCCGTAAATGTTGGAAAATATGTAATCGCACCCAAAATAGTGCTTTCCGCTGATGCTTATGGAAACCTTACGCGGCAAATGCATTACTTTCATATGCTTTACCTCATTTTTTACCTTTGTAACTGTAGTCGCTTATGTCTATTTTTGTAACGTTTGTAATATGCTCGCCAAGAAAGACGGAGGCACTCTGACAGAAAGAAAAAGTGTCGTCACTGACAAAGTATTGTACGTTGCCCTTGTGACAGGTGTCGTTCAATAGCCCGCCGGCACTAAGAAATTCTTTGATTTCAAGTGCTGCCTGCTCTCCGGAATCCACAATACTCACAGGACCTATAAGCTCTTTGGTACTGCTTTTTATAATGTCCTTTATTAAGGGATAATGCGTGCAGCCCAGAATTATGCAGTCGGGACAAAAATCACAAAGCTTGCTTATGTATTCGTCGCAGAATAAGCGTGTGACTTTACAGCTGTTTTCAATGTATCCGTTTTCCACTAAAGGCACAAACATAGGACAACCCACGCCCATAAAGGCATATTCACTGCTTATTGACGAAAGATATTTTTCGTAAGCACCGTTTTTGACTGTGGCGTTTGTAGCAAGAAGAGCTACTTTTTTGTTTTGTGAAACTTCGCATGCTTTTTTTGCCGCTGCTTCCACAACTCCCATAACCGGAACATCAAAGCTTTCACGCAGTGCATCAAGAGCAACACTGCTCACTGTTCCGCAGGCTACAAGCACCGCTTTCACACCAAAGGAGCAAAGGAAATTCATGTCATCAAGAGCATATCTTGTAATGATTTCAGGTGAACGTGTTCCGTATGGAACTCTGCCCGTGTCGCCAAAATATATAATGTCTTCTTCCGGCAGAATTTTCTTGAGAACCCGAACAGCAGAAAGCCCGCCAAGTCCCGAATCGAATACGCCGATAGGTTTTTTGTTTGTCATAAACGTACCCTTCAAAAAGAATTTGTGGTATGTAAAAATACACATAATAACACATATTACACATTACTCAAACATTATATCACATATCACTCATTAAGTCAAATAAATTTATTGGAAATAAACTGATTTTTCCGTTAATTTTTTGTGATTTTTTAAAAATAACTTGTAATTGTGTTTTTTTTGTTGTATAATACTGTGGTAAAGTTGTGTAAATATTAAAATCAGGAGTATTCAGATGAACAAAGATATTGCGATAGACCTTGGTACATCCAATGTGCTTGTGTACGTGAAGGATAAAGGCGTAATAATTGAAGAACCGTCAGTTGTTGCCGTAGATAAGGAAACGGGAAAGGTGCTGAAAGTAGGAAAAGAAGCACAGCTTCTTCTTGGAAGAGCACCAGGTAATATTCTTGCTGTCAAGCCTCTTGAGGACGGAGTTATTTCACAGTATGACGTCACAATGCATATGCTGAAATATTTTATAAGACGTGCGGCAGGAACAGGCTTTTTCAAGCCGAGAGTTATGGTGTGCGTACCAAGCGGAATAACAGAGGTTGAGGAAAGAGCTGTTTGTGATGCTACAATAGCAGCAGGAGCAAAAAAGACGTATTTTATAGAAGAGCCTCTTGCGGCGGCAATAGGTGCGGGAATAGATGTTTCAAAGCCTACAGGAAGAATGGTTGTGGATGTCGGCGGCGGAACGAGCGATATTGCGGTTATTTCATACGGAAGCATAGTTTCGGGCGATTCTGTAAAGATGGCGGGAAGTAAAATGGACCAGGCGATAATAAAGTACATACGCCATAAGTATAATGTGCTCATAGGTGAGGTTACGGCTGAGGACATTAAAAAGAGTGTAGGCTCGGCACTTGAGATGGATAAGGAATATATTGTTGACGTAAAGGGAAGATGTCTTACTGAGGGACTTCCTAAGATGGTGTCGATAAGCTCAGGTGAAATAAGAGAAGCTATAGAACCTGTAGTAAAGGCGATAGTGACGGCGGTAAGGCACGTAATAGAAAGAACACCTCCTGAGCTTGTGGCAGATATATCTGCAAGCGGAATAGTAATGACGGGATCAGGAAGCTTGCTTTACGGACTTGACAAGGCAATAGAGAATGCCACGGGAATTCATACATATGTTGCAGATAATCCATCTACCTGTGTTGCAATAGGTACGGGACGAAGCCTTGATAATATTCAGGTGTTGCCTGAGGGAATAATAAATATTTCAAGAATGCGACAGCAAAGATTATAATTTTGGAGGATAAATACTATGAACGCAAAGGATCTGGCGGCGGTAATAACAAACTTTGATATTGATGAAATAGAAGTGGGACATTTTGGAAACGGCCACATAAATGACACCTTCATTGTTAAGAAAAATGGCGTAAAAATGGTACTTCAGCGTCTTAATACGGATGTTTTCAAGAACGGAACAGGCGTTATGGAAAACATTGTAAACGTAACAGAATACATTGCAAAAAAGATGACAGAACAGGGAGAAGACCCCTACAGAAAAACTCTTGTTTTTGAAAGAGCAAAGGACGGAAAGCCATACTATCTTACAGAAAGCGGAAGCCTTTTCAGAATGTATACTTACATAGACAAAGCTTATTCTGTTGAAAAGGCAACCTTTGCACAAATGACAGATGCGGCAGAAACACTGGGTAAATTCTATAAGCTTCTTTCAGATTATCCGGCACATACACTTAATGTTGCAATTCCGAAATTCCACGATACAAGAAATTACTTTAACAGATTCCTTGATGTTGTTGAAAAGGATGCAGTCGCAAGAAAAGCATCTGCTCAAAACGAAATCGACTTTGTTGTTGCACATGAATATCTTTGCGATATTCTCAATAACGGTCTTGCAGACGGAAGCCTTCCTTTGAGAGTTACACATAATGACACAAAGCTGAATAATATTCTGTTTGACGAAACAACAGGCAAGGGACTTTGTGTTATAGACCTTGATACAGTAATGCCCGGCTCAATTCTGTATGACTTTGGAGATGCCATGAGATTCGGTGCGTCAACCGGTCCTGAGGATGAGAAAGATCTTGATAAAATCTGGTTTGATCTTGATATGTTTGACGCTTTTACAAAGGGATTTGCCGCACAGATGAAGTCCTGCATGACAAAAGGCGAAATAGATAATCTTGTTAACAGCTGTAAAATACTCACATTTGAATGTGGAGTACGTTTTCTTGAAGACTACCTGAAAGGTGATACATACTATAAGATTCACAGACCTGAGCATAACCTTGACCGTGCAAGAACACAGTTTAAGCTTGTAGCGGATATGGAAGAAAAAACACAGGCAATGGAAGGTATAGTTTCAAAGTATTTTAGATAAAGTACATATAATAAAAAATACGGTGCGTTTTTCATGTCGCACCGTATATTGCTATATAAGAAGCGACAAAACTATCATGGATAATTGTAAAACTGAAGGACGGTATTTAAATTGACACAAATCAAACAACTTTTCAGGAAAATAGCATATCCTTTTAAAAAAATACGCCGGTTCTGGCTGTTTGGAAAAGATTTTAAGGCATTGTCATTGTATAAGAAAATCATTTATGTGGTTTTTCATAGCTTGCTGATGCTGACATTTGCAGTGGCACTTGGTTTTCTGTCACTGAGCCTTTCCTATGGGGAAGCTTATTCAAAGGGAATTTTTACAGGATTTCTTGGCAACGGCTATATTCTTGCCTTGAACCTTTTGCCGCCTGTTTTGTTAATGATGCTGTTTTACGCAATTACTTCAAGAGCCTGGCTTGCTTTTGCTCTTGACAGCTTTTTTGTAATAGGTTTTACGGCGGCAAATTTTTATCTTTTGCGTTTTCGGGATGACCCGCTGATGTTTTCGGATATTCTCCTTATGAAAGAAGCCGCAAGTATCTCAAAGGAGGGGTATGACTATACTCCCTCAAGAAAACTGTTTTTGTGTATTGTAATATGCGTTGTGATGACGCTGTTTCTGGCAATTTTCTGTGCGGCAAGACTTAATATATTTGCAAGGCTAGCATTTCTGGCATTGCCGGTTATGAGCATTTTTCTGCTTAAAGACGTGTATTTTGACACAGAAATATATGACATCAAGACTCAAAATTTTGAGCATATAAACAGATGGTCGTCAACACAGGTGTATGTGTCAAAAGGCTTTATTTATCCCTTTATTCACAGTATATCCGAATCTTTCGGTCAGCCTCCCGCAAATTACAGTCAAGAGGAAGCGGAGCTGATTCTGAGCAGATATGAGCAGGAATATATTGAGGACGAAAAAAAGGTGAATGTTATTGCAATAATGCTTGAAGCATATTGTGACCTTGAGAATATAGGTGTTGAGGGTATAAACCCGGACGTTTATAGTGTGTACAGAAAACTTCGTGAGGAAAACTATTCCGGAACACTTATAACGAATATTTTTGCAGGAGGAACAGTTGACTCCGAGCGTGCTTTCCTCACAGGATATGCCGACCTTGATAATTACAGAACGGATGTAAACAGCTATGTTCGCTCGTTTAATCGCATGGGATACTATACAACAGGAAGCCATCCATCACAGGATTGGTTCTATAACAGAAAGAACATTAATAAGTATCTGGGCTTTGAGGATTACCTTTTCAGCGAAAACTACTTCTATGAAAAGTATGGGGATAATATGCGACTTGACAGCATTGCTTTTCCTGAATTCTATAAGAGCTACGAACAAGCAATTTCAAAAAGTGATAAGCCGTATTTTGCATTTCATGTAACCTATCAGGGACATGGGCCATACAGTGCACAGGAAAGGGAATGGGGCGACGGTACAAACTACTATAACGAAAATATTTCTCAGGCGGATAATTATATAATTGATAACTACCTGGGTTCATTAAAGGATACCGGCTGGCAGATAGACTGGTTTGTAAATCAGATAAAGCAAAGCACAGAGCCTTGTGTTGTAGTGTTGTTCGGTGACCATAAGCCGTGGCTTGGTGACGGAAATAGCGTATATAACGCACTTGGTGTAAACCTTGACGTGTCCACAGAGGAGGGTTTTCGCAACTACTACGGGACAGAATATGTGATGATTGCCAATGATAAGGCAAAGCAGATTCTTAAAGATGACTTTTCGGGACAAGGACCTGTAACAAGTCCGTGTATGCTTATGAGTGTGCTGTTTGACAAGCTTGGAATAAGAGGCGACAGCTTTATGAGATATACAAGAAATGTCCGCCAGAGCTTGCCTGCTTTCAACCTTGTGGGTGCTTATGATAAGGACGGGAACTACTATACACTTGGCACAATGCCGGCTGACCTTGCAAGTATTTATAATGAATATATGAGAGTGTCATATTACAGAAGCACTACAAACGCAGAATGAAATTGTTGACAAAATGTAAACTTAACAGCGAAATGCTTTATCGTAGTAAAGAAAATATGAATTTTTGTATATATTCTTGACATGATTATTTAAAAGTAGTATAATTACGCCATGTTAAATTTTGGGGAGAAACTACAATGAAGAAATTAATTGTAAATGTTTACAATCAGTTTTATTATGGCTTTGTTTTTTTAGAACAAGGTCTTTCGTTGTTGCCCTTTAAACATAAAGTTTGATGTGTAAATGAAAGACCGCAGTGAATAGAACGCTGCGGTTTTTTTATTAAAAATGTTGAAAAAGATTGACAGGAGTGCTATAATATGACAGTAGGAATAGTTGGACTTGGACTTATTGGTGCGTCAATGGCAAAAACGGTAAAAAAGCATACGGATTTTGCTGTAATGGGAATAGATAAGTCAAGAGAAGTTATGGAAAACGCAATGCTTGATGGGACAATAGACGGAGAGCTTGACCTTGAAAATGAAAAATGTGACATAGTGATTGTGGCACTTTATCCTGATGATATAATAGAATTTGTCCAGAAACATGCTAATTTTCTTCAGGAAACAATAGTAATTGACTGTGGTGGAACAAAGACAAAGGTGTGCGATAAACTGTTCCCCATTGCAAGAGAAAAGAAATTTACATTTATCGGTGGTCACCCAATGGCAGGTATTGAAAAGTCGGGATATGACTATTCCACAGACAGCTTGTTTGATGGTGCATTTATGATACTTGTGCCGGATGAGGATTTAGACAGAAAGACACTTGATTACGCAAAGATGTTTTTTATATCTCTCGGCTTCCACAGAATAACGGTGACCACAGCAAAAGAGCATGATAAGATTATTGCCTATACCTCACAGCTTGCACATATCGCATCCAGTGCATATGTAAAAAGCCCCACATCAATGCAGAATCTTGGATTTTCCGCCGGAAGCTTCAAGGATATGACAAGAGTTGCATACCTAAATGAAAATATGTGGTCAGAGTTGTTTTTGCAAAATAAAGAATATCTTCTTACAGAGCTTGAGGAGCTTATGGAAAATCTTAAACAGTATCATAATGCAATATCACAGTCTGACAGAAAAGCACTTTTGGAGTTGCTCAGTGACGGTAAACAAAAAAGAATTGCGGCATGGACGGCTGTAGAAAACAAAAAGAAATAAAGAGGAAGTAAGGAAAATGTCAATAAAAGTGAGTGTAAAAGCTTCGGGAAACTACGACATTTATATAGGACAAGGGCTGCTTGATGAAGCGGGAAAGCTTATAAAGCAGGTAAAACAGGTGTGCAGAGCAGTAATAATCACGGATTCC
>JAGBCG010000101.1 GCA_017938055.1 Clostridia bacterium | reverse complement strand
CCTTGATTGCATCGCTTGCCTGCTTCTTTGTACCTACGAAAAGTACATCGCCGCCCTCCATTGCGATTTCGCGGATAAACATGTATGCTTCTTCGAGCTTCTTAACTGTCTTCTGAAGGTCGATGATGTATACACCGTTTCTTTCTGTGAAGATGTACTCAGCCATCTTAGGATTCCATCTTCTTGTGTGATGTCCGAAATGGACGCCTGCTTCAAGCAGCTGCTTCATTGATACTACTGACATTATTATGTCCTCCTTTGGTTTTTTCCACCACAAGACAACTTTGTCGGCAACCGGAAGCTTTTCCGGAACCAAGCCGTGGTGTCTTTGTGTGTGTAATATAATAAAATTTCCGCCAATGCATCATATTCCAACGCACTGACGGAGTTAATTATATCACATACTTATAGTTAATAAAACACTTTTTTTGCATATTTACATTTTTTTTACAATTAGGCAGTATTTCTCCTTTTCCGTCTCTTTTCCCCACCCTTTTTTGATGCAAGTTTTGCTCCAAAAACCGGACTTACAAGCATTACTGCAATGCACAGCGTTTTATATATTATCCCCATACTTCCACCGAGCTGCATAATTGTAGATGCTCCATAGCAAATTCCAAGGCATGCACACCCGCAAAGAAAAGAAGCACCGATCCCATTGTTTTTTTCAACCTTTGCACAAACAAAGCCTCCTATTAAAAGGCTAAGCATGGTAATACCAGGTGAAAAAAACTGCATATTTGCCGTGCTGTCATCTTTTGAAGCCATGAAGGCACTCACCGCCATACATAGAAAAACAAGACTCAACGAGCTTGTTACAACACCGGCAAAAAAGGCCTTGAAAAAGCAGTTTTGTCCTTTTGAACTCTCTTTCAAAGCCTTTGATTTTTTACTTTTACTATTGCTCACTTACAAACACTCCTTTACATATTTACTAATACATATGAAAAGAGTCTGAAAGTTATTCACAATTATTTGCTTTCCTTGTTATCATCCTTAAGCTCAGGTGCTTCCTTAATTACACCCTCACTCTTCTTTGTCACCTTATAACCGCCCTTGGGTGCAGATTTTTCTTCACCCGACTTTTTATCTACAGAAGCAATCGCAGACTTCTTAAAGCGGATTCTAACTCTGTCCGCACCTGTTTCAATAGTAATTATATCATCTTTAATATGAGAAACTCTGCCAACAACGCCACCGATTGTTGTAATTTCATCGCCGATTTCAAGGCTGTTTCTCATTGCCGCTGTCTGCTTTTCCTGTTTCTTCTGTGGTCTTATCATAAAGAAATAGAAGAATGCGATTATAAGAACAACATATATTATCATTATTGTTCCGCCGCCTGTCGTCTGTCCGCCGCCTGTCTGTGCTGCACCCTGTGTTGCAGTATCTAAAAACATACTGTAATTCATTGCTGTCAACCTTTCACTTACAATTTTAATAAAGTATAACCTTATTATGTGAATTACATATTAATTCAGCATAAATTATTTATTTTCAAGAAGCTTATTTACCGCACAAAGTTTGACGCACACACACAGAACGTCCATTCCCTTTGCAAGCTCTTCAACTGGCGGGAACGATGGAGCAATTCTGATATTGCTGTCTTTTGGGTCTTTATGATATGGGAATGTAGCACCTGCGTCAGTCAAGACAACTCCCGCTTTTTTTGCCATTGCAACAGTTTCCTTTGCACACCCCTCTGGAACATCAAGACTGATAAAATATCCGCCAAGAGGCTTTGTCCATGTTGCTGCACCGCACTCAGAAAAGGCATCCTCGAGCTTTTCGATACAAATTTCAAACTTAGGTCTTAAAACATCCGCATGCTTCTTCATAAATGCCTTTACACCCTCTGCATCACCAAAGAATTTTACATGGCGAAGCATATTCATTTTATCATGCCCGATTGTCTGCATCTGCATAATGCTCTTAATATGCTCAATATTTTCTGCTGATGCACCAAGACATGAAACTCCTGAACCGGGATAAGAAATCTTTGATGTAGAAGCAAAGATGAACACCAAGTTTGGATTACCCGCCTTTTCACATTCAGGAAGAATATGAATCAGCTCATCCTTTTTATCTTCATACAGGTCATGAACAGCATACGCATTATCCCAGAAAATTCTGAAATCCTTTGAAGCAGGTTTCATTGCCGCAAGTCTTTTTACTGTTTCATCTGAATAAGTTGTTCCTGTAGGATTGCTGTACTTAGGAACACACCAGATGCCCTTAACCGCCTCGTCCTTGATAAGCTCTTCAACAACATCCATATCCGGTCCGTCACCCAGCAAAGGTACATTAATCATTTCAATACCAAGGCTTTCACAGATGCCAAAATGTCTGTCATATCCCGGAACAGGACACAAAAACTTAACCTTATCCTGCTTTACCCAAGGGCCATTTCCTCCTGCAACACCATAAAGCATGCATCTTGCCATTGCATCATACATCAGATTAAGGCTGGAGTTACCACCCACAATTATCTGATTCCACGGCACGCCGATAATGGGAGAAAAAAGTCTTTTTGCATCATCAAGACCATCAACGAGTCCATAGTTTCTGCAATCGAACTTTTTCGATGTAAAGCAATCTTCGTTACTGGAAATTTCCTTTAACATGCCTTCTGCAAGGTCAAGCTGCTCCACGCACGGTTTTCCTCTTGTCATATTAATTTCAAGACCGCTGTTTAAAAAGCCGTCGTATTCTTTTTCAAGTTTTGCCTTTTGTTCAAGGAGCTGCTCCTTGCTCATAGAAGAATAATTCATATATCGGATTGTCCTTTCGTACCTGTTTGTTACTCACACAGGATAATACTGATACATTATACTCAAATCCATCCCTTTATGCAATAGTTTTTTATATTTGTTTACAATCATTTTGCATAATCTACAACAAAAAAATGCAAAACAAAACAGACAAACCCCGATATATCAAGATTTGCCCGCTGAAATTTGCAAGATTTGCGTTTTATTCACCCAACATTGCAGCACCTATGATACCCGCATCGTTACCAAGCTCTGCAACCTTTATTGTAGTTTTCTTATCGCCCTTGTAGTACTGTTCCTTCATTACAATATCAATAAGAGGCTTTACAAGATAATCCTTTTCATTGCAAACACCGCCGCCGATTACGAATACTTCAGGCTGGAAAATGTTAATCATATTGCTGATACCCACTGCAAGGTACTTGATATATTCATCAACAACCTCTTTACCTGCTTTATCACCAAGACGCATTGCATCAAATGCGGTTCTGCCGCTTACCTTACCGTCTTTTTCAACCATTTCCCACATCTTTGTGGCGTCCTTGGCTGTCTTGTCAAGCTTTCTCTTCGTCATATTTATAAGACCTGTTGCAGAGGAATATGCTTCCCAGCAGCCCTTACGTCCGCAGGTGCAAGGAAGACCGTCAGCCTCGATAACAGTATGTCCAAGTTCACTTCCGCTGTAGTTAAAGCCAACAACAAGCTTTCCGTTTGCAATAGCTCCGCCGCCAAGACCTGTTCCGAGAGTAATCATAACGGAATCATTACAGCCCTTTGATGCACCGTATGCCGCCTCGCCCATAGCCGCTGCATTTGCATCGTTTTCTACATATACTTTAACATCACCATAATACTTACGGAAAATGTCTGCAATATGAAAATCCTTGAATCTGAGATTATTTGCATAAAGTATAATTCCGTTCTGACAATCAGCAGAACCGGGTGCGGCAATACCTACCGACTTAATATCTGCCTTTGTCAGCTTTGCATCATCAATAAGCTTTTCGCAAAGTGCAACCATGTCTTTTATAATTTCTTCACCATCACGCTCTGCAAGTGTGGGAACACTTCCCTTCACAAGCATTTTTCCATTTTCACCGTCAACTATTCCTACTGCTATATTTGTTCCACCAAGGTCTACACCAATACGGTACATAATACTATCTCCTTTATATATCTTTATTCTTATTTTCCTGTTAATAACTATCTGTCGCTGTCGTCAGAAAGCTGACCCATAAGCTTTTTATTGAATTCCACAGCCGTATTATATCCCATCTTCTTCTGACGATTATTCATTGCCGCAATTTCTATTACAACTGCAAGATTTCGTCCCGGTCTTACGGGAATTGTAGTAGTTGGAATATCAATACCCATAATATTTGTATATTCCGTATCCATACCCACTCTTTCGTAAAACTTACCCTGCTGCCAAAGCTCAAGATTTATAATCATATCTATCTTTTCCGTAAGCTTTACAGAGCCCATACCGAAAATTCTTCTTACGTCTACAATTCCTATTCCACGCAGTTCAATATAGTGTCTGATAAGCTCAGGAGCAGAACCTACAAGTGTCTTTGCCGACACCTTCTTTATTTCAACTGCATCGTCCGCAATAAGTCTGTGTCCTCTTTTTACAAGCTCTATTGCCGCTTCGCTCTTGCCTATACCGCTATCGCCCAGAATAAGAATACCTTCACCATAGCACTCAACAAAAACACCGTGTCTTGTCATTCTCTCAGCAAGACTTACATTGAGTGATGCTATAAGTGCTCCCATTATATTGGATGTTGTATCTGCCGAGCGAAGCACAGGCACAACATACTTTTCAGCAGAGCTGACAACTTCAGGAAAAACCTCAAGGTTTGAGCTGATTACAAGTGCCGTAACTCCTTTTCCAAAAAAGTCATCAAGGCGTTTTTGTCTTTCCTGGCTTGTCATATCAAGCAGATAATGATATTCAACCTTACCCATTATCTGTATTCTCTCATTGTCGTAATGGTCAAAAAAGCCGGCAAGCTGGAGTCCCGGACGGTTTACTTCTTTTTTATAAACCATTATTTGCTCAAAATTTTCGGGAACATATATTTTTTCCAACTTCAGTTCTTCCACAATACTGCTAAGAGCCACGCTGTACTTTTCCATAAAAACACCCCACTTCCCTATTTTACTATATTATAGACTATAAAACTCAAAAATTCAAGTACAATATGATTTTTTACAGAAAAAAATTGTTTTTTTTACGAATATGTGTTAAAATCGGAGTAAAATTAGGAAAAAGAGGGTTTTTATGATTAAAACCAATGCCATGAGAATTCTTGACAAGGAAAAAATTCAATACACACCTTACGAATATCCTGTTGACGAAAACAATCTTACAGGCGTTCATATTGCTGAGCAAATCGGTCTTGACCCCGACATTGTTTTCAAGACAATCACAGCAAAGGGAGATAAAAACGGAATTGTGGTTTTCTGTATTCCATGTGCCTTTGAGCTTGACCTTAAAAAGTGTGCAAGAGTTACGGGCGACAAGAGAATTGAGCTTATAGCAGTTAAGGATTTGCTTGCAAACACAGGCTACATACGAGGCGGCTGCAGTCCTATCGGCATGAAGAAGCTATATCCCACCTATATTGACGAAAGTTGTCTTTTATGGGACAAAATCACGGTGAGTGCAGGAGCAAGGGGCTGTCAGCTTTTATTATCTGCCACAGATCTTATAAAAGTTGTGAAAGGAGTAACCGCAGATCTTACGGTGTAAAGTACTATGACTATACTGATTACCATTTTACTCTTATTTATTCTCTTTCTTATATTGCTGTTTTGTATCTTCCTTACAGTTTTTGCAAGGCTTCCTAAAATTCTAAAAACAAAGCGTACATTATACCGTTCACACCAGTTTGACGGTGTACGACAAAGTATTCTTCAAAGGCTTGATGAGCTTGATGCAAAGCCCTACAAGTCCCTCTCAACCACCTCCACCGACGGCAAAAAGCTTTTTTCTCGTCTATATGAGGCAAACGACACAAGCACCGTCATTATACAGATGCACGGTTACAGAGGGCATGCAATAAAAGATTTTTGCGGCAGCTCATTTTATTGGTTTAAAAAAGGAAAAACTGTGCTTCTCCCCGACCAGAGAGCACACGAAAACAGCAAGTCAAACACCATTACCTTTGGTATAAAAGAGCGTTACGATGTATTATGCTGGATAAATCTTATTATAAAGCTATACGGCAAAAACGTTAAAATTATTCTTTCGGGCATTTCAATGGGTGCTGCAACAGTGCTTATGGCATCGCAGCTTGACCTGCCGCATAATGTTGTAGGCATAATTGCTGACTGTCCGTATACAACACCGTGTGACATTATTAAAAAGGTCGCCTCAGAGCGAGGATTCAACCCGAAATTTATATATCCCTTTATTCGTTTATCAGCACTTATTTTTGCTTTTACCGACATTGAAAAAGCAAGTCCGATGGAAGCTATAAAGCATACAAAGCTTCCCATCCTCTTTATTCATGGTGACGACGACAGATTTGTTCCTTACCAAATGGGAAAAGAGCTTTATGAGAGCTACAATGGTCCAAAAAAATTTGTTTCCGTGGAAAATGCCGGTCATGCCTTTGCGTACTTTTTTGACACACCACAGTACGAAAAAGCACTTGATGAATTTGCAGCATTAGTATTAAACTGAATCACCTAAATACAAAAAAAGCAGTAGCAAAATTTGCAAATTGCACAAAAAAAGCGGGACGATGTGGGTGCCGTGAGCGAAGCGAGGAAGTACTCTTGGGGTGCATCGTCCCCTACGAGTATTTCTGCGTTTTGTATATGTTTGGGGTTGTAACAAATTATTTTGCTACAACCCCTTTAACTTTTATTTACTTATTCTTCTGTTATTGTTGCACACGCACCACGAAGTGACATCAAATATGAGTATGTCATATCCGGTGCATAATCAGTAAAGAACGAATTTCCGTTCCAGCCGTTATTTTCAAGGCAGAAAGCGGAAATTACATAGTATCCCTCTCCGTACAATTCAGCAAGCCTTGAATTTGCAATTTCAACATTTTTGTGTATATTTTCATCACCCGTCAGAAAAACAATGCCATCAAACACAAGAAATGTATCTGAATACTTCTCCTCGTAATTATTCGTTTTCTCATAGCTATCCGTTGTGGCGATATTTTCACGCATCAGTATTCCTGAGCCACCGGATATTCCACTGTCGCTTGCAGTGTTCGTTGCTGACGACTCTTCCATAGCCGACTGGTCAGACAACGGCTTTTGTGATTCCTCAATATTAGCTTCTTTGGGTGAAATCAGATACTTTACAGGCTGTTCTTTGTAAAGTTCCTTTGTCATATCTGCCTCATCTGCATCGTCAACATAGTGATTTATACCATTTTCCTCTGATTGTTGCGGCACATCATCATCTGTCAACAAATTGTAGCCTATAGGAGCTTCTAGGTCGTAATATACTCCGCCATCTGTGCCATATTCTGTTTCAGATTCACATTCAGGTGTTATTTCATCATTTACAGTTGTTATTTTTGTCTTTAGAAGTGCCGGCTTTTTTTCTTCGGACACGTGTACATTCTCTGTATATTTTACCTGCTCATCACTTACATT
>JAGBCG010000100.1 GCA_017938055.1 Clostridia bacterium | reverse complement strand
ACAATCGAAGAAGTAACTTCCAACGTTGCTGTTATCGAAGCTGCTCTTGAAACAGCTACAGCACAGCTCGAACTCGCAAATGCCGCTACAAATGAAGAAGAATCTAATGCTGCAAGAGATGCGGCTGTGGCTGCAAAGGTTGAAGCTGACGAAGCTTTAAGTGCATTGGAAACTTATATGGAATTTTTCGGTGACAGTGCACCTGTTGAACCTACTCCAGATGAAACTGGCGATGCTGCTACAGAAGAAACTCCTGATGCTGCTGATAATCAAGAAAATAATGACAATGATAGAGATTATGATTGGGTATGGTATCTTATCGCAGCAGTAGTTGTTGTAGTTGTTGCAGTTGTAGTTGTAGTTGTTCTCGGTAAAAAGAAGAAGAACTAATTGTCAATAACGCTAATAAATATTGCTGATTAGGCAATAAATTAAGACGATACGCTGTACGGCACGTATCGTCTTTTCATATTCTTTTTTTGCAGTTAGCTGATGATTTCTATTAACTTATTTAAAAGCGGTGTTATGAGGGGAGCTATTATCATTGCCGGCAAATAATTTGCAACTTTGATTTTTGAAACTCCTATAATGTTTAGACCAAGACCTATTATGATTACAGAGCCTGCACAGATCATTTCGTTTTGTACAGAGGCTGTAAGATATGGCTCAATAAGCCCCGATAGCAGAACAAGACTGCCCTGAAATATAAGAACAAATCCTGCTGATAACATTACACCAAAACCAAAGGTTGCAGCAAGTGCAATAGATGAAATAAGGTCAAGTATTGATTTAGTAAACAAAAGTGTGTTGTCACCGCTGACACCTGCCTGAATAGAGCCGACTATTGTCATAGCTCCCACGCAAAATAAAAGACTTGCAGTAACAAATCCTTGCGCTGCACCGGTAGAATCATCATCCTTTGAAAATTTTGATGTTATAAATCCTGAAAAAGCATTAATTTTGCCGTCAATGTCAAGTCCGTAACCAATAAGAGCAGCGAGTGCCATTGACAGTATCAGCACAAGTGTGTTTTCTCCTGACAGGGCATTGTCAATGCCTATATAAATTGTGCAAAGACCAATGCCTGTCATGATTCCGTCAGTTAATTTCTTTGGTATGTAATTGTGAAATGTTTTACCGATAAAGCTTCCGATTATAACCGTTATACAGTTTATAATTACTCCAAACATATTGTCCTCCGTTTAAGAAACATACATGTATTGTATCATAAAATCGAAAAATGTCAATGATTTGTTATAGGATTTTTATTAAAATTCTTGCATTGTATGCCAATTTGTGATATAATGATTTCAAGCAAAGCTTGAAATCGTCGATATAAATCTCTTACGAGATTTTCGATATGTGCTAAAGCACTCGATATGCCTGGCGGCTCGATATGTTGCTGACGCAACGAGATTTATATCATATCGAGTTTTGAGCAAAGCGAAAAACATATCGATTTTGCTAAAGCAAAAATATCGAGCAAACGGAGGTTGCATATCGACAACAAGATGCATTTTTTCTTTCACCTAATTATATTACATGAATAAAAAACGGATGGTGACAAATAATGAATTTACAGGTAAATTTTAAAAAGCTTGACAGCCGTGCTGTTGTGCCGACATACGCAACTGAGTTTTCAGCAGGTGCTGACTTATATGCGGTTTGCGATGAGGATATTGTGATAGAACCAGGAAAAACAGTGCTGATTCACACAGGACTTGCTATGGAAATCCCTCTCGGATGTGGAGGATTTATATTTGCACGCAGTGGACTTGCAAGTAAAAAAGGACTTGCACCTGCTAATAAGGTTGGTGTTATTGATGCTGACTATAGAGGCGAGATCATGGTCGCACTGCATAATCATTCATCACAGACAGCTACTGTCAGCCATGGTGAACGAATAGCTCAGCTTGTTGTATTGCCATTTGTTAAGGCTGAGTTTAATGAAAGCGAAAGCCTTGCTGATACTGTAAGAGGTCAAGGCGGCTTTGGGTCAACGGGAATAAAATAAAATTATAATAAACGGAGGAAAAAGTAGTGAAAAAGATTATTTGCAAAAAAGAGTACGACACCGAAACTGCAACAATCGTAAAAAAGGTGACCTACGGAAGCTATGGTGAGTCTGATGGTTATGAGGAAATTCTTTTCCAGACTCCCGACGGACTGTATTTTGTGTACGTAAACGGGGGAGAAGATTCCATTCATCCAAATGAAGATATATCAAGAATCTCAAAAGCAAAAGTGGAGCAGTGGCTTGCAGAGCATATTTAAATTTGGCAATAATGAAAAAGTCCGTGTGCAAAAAATGGCATACGGACGTTTTTTTTAATTTTTGTACTTGATTTATGTTTTAATAAATAAATGCCGAGCTTTAAAAGTTGATTAACAATAATTGTTGACTTTATTTGCTTAAGATGATATAATTCAGTAAGAGTAATTGTTTTGGAGGAAAATGTGAACGTATACGATTTTGACGGCACGCTGTATGATGGTGAAAGCACCTTTGATTTTTACTTGTTCTGCGTAAAGCATCATCTGAAAGCTGTGAAATTTATGTTTATAGTTGTATGGAGCTTTGTAAAATATAAAATGTGCCTTGTTTCTGAAAAGCAGCTTATGAGTCTTGCTGAAAAGTACGTTTGTGATTTTTTAAGATGCTGCCCTGATGCAAAAGAGCTTGCTGAGAAGTTCTGGGATAAGAACTTTTATAAAATCAAAAGCTTTTATGCAAATGTGCATGAAAAAGACGATGTTGTGGTGTCTGCATCCTTCAGCTTTCTTTTAAATCCGATACTTAAGAAAATAGGTGTTGAAAATTCAATCACGTCCATAGTTGACCTTGAAAACACAAAGGTTTTGCAGCTTTGTTATCGTAAGAATAAGGTTATTCTCTTTACAGAGCGTTTTCGTGATGCAAAAGTAAATAACGTGTACACCGACTCTCTTAATGATAAACCGCTTATGAGTCTTGCGAGTGGTGATGTTTACATTGTAAAAGGCAAAAAAATAAAAAAATATAACACTGAAAAGAGTGAAATTATTGAATAATAAAATTCTTATATCAATGTCCCTTGCAATTATGCTGTTTTTTACTGTAGGTGTTATTGCATTGTTTTCAACTGTGGATAAGGAGTCTGAAAAATCAAAAGACAAAAGCGATGCTGTGACGCAAAAAGTTGAGGAAAATGATGATATAAAACATGATAAGAATACTGTACATGAACAGGACTTTTCAGCTATTGATATAAAACCTGTATCTGAAATAACAGTTGCTCAAGTAACACAGCAGCCCCAGTTTGATACAGTTTCCTTTGTAGCAGTGGGGGATAATATAGTGCATGGGTCTGTAATGTCTTATGCAAAGGAACTTGCAGAGGGAACGGATAAGGAATATAATTTTCTGCCTATGTTTGAAAATGTAGCAGATATAATACAAGAAGCGGACCTTGCATTTATAAATCAGGAGTCGCCTTTTGCAGGCAAAGAGAGAAATTATAGTGGATACCCTATGTTCAATTCACCTGATGAGGTGGGTTTTGATCTAATTGAGATGGGTTTTGATGTAATAAATCTTGCCAATAATCATATGCTTGACAGATACGCCGCAGGATATCAGAGAACTATTGATTTCTGGAAGAACCAAGAGGGAGTCACCTATATCGGTGGGTTTGAAAACAGGGAAGACTATAATAATATCAGGGTAATTGAGAAGAACGGCATTTCTATAGCTCTGCTGTCTTATACCTACAGCACAAACGGAGTAAAGCTTGATAAGGGAAGCGAAATGGTTATTCCGCTTTGTGATGCTGCGGGAACGAGTGAGGTTGACAGACAGACAAAAATAGCAAGAACACTTGCGGATATTGTAATTGTATCAATGCACTGGGGTAATGAAGATTGGTTCCAGCCAAGTGATTTGCAGAAAAAACAGATGCAGATAATGGTGGATAATGGTGTTGATGTAATAATCGGTACTCATCCCCATGTTCTTGAACCGATGATGTGGAAAGAAAGACCTGACGGAGGAAAGACGCTTGTAATATATTCCCTTGGCAATTTTTTGTCGGGAATGTTGTATGTTCGTAACATGGTGGGGGGAATTGCGGGCTTTGACTTGGTAAAAGCAGGTGATAAGGCTTTTGTTACAAACGCTTATTTAATTCCTACAGTGTGCCATTATGACACATATTTTCGTAATTTTAAGGTATACAGATTTTCAGAGTATACTGAGCAAATGTTTGATAAGCATCGTACAAATCTTGTCAGTGATACCGGCAGAAGCTATGATTATATGAGAAAAATTATAGATGACGCAATCCCAGAGGAGTTTTTGATTGAAGATTTCTATAAAGCTTCCTAAGGCAAGTAGGTTTTAGAGCTTTGTGGTTTTGTATGGCGTAAAATTTGTGTGATTTGACAAGGACTTTACAAAAAATTTATAAATATTGCCAACAATCATCGAAAAAACTCTTGACAAAAAGTTCGTGTATAGTGTATAATATACGTAATTTGTAAAGGTATGCTTTGAAATGTAAGTTTATGTTTCGTTGCGTTGAAAGAGAGGTGCAAATAAATGGTAAGAACATATCAGCCTAAGAAACGTCAGAGAAAAGTTGAGCACGGCTTTAGAAAGCGTATGAAGACTGCTAACGGCAGAAAGGTATTAAAGAGAAGACGCGCTAAGGGAAGAGCAAGACTCACATACTAATCGTAAGTCAAAAACTATAAAGGGTGAGGTTCATTGAATGTGCGTCATTGTGCGGACAGGAGAACTTCACCTTTTTTACGTTTGACTATAGAGAGGAATATGAACAGAAAATTATATCCGCTTTGCGAAAATCATCTGTTTGTCAAGGCATACAGAAAAGGCAAAAGCGGCGTAAATAAATATACAGCGGTATATGTTCTGAAAAACTACCGCACAAATAAAGACGGCACAAAGATGCATACTCGTCTTGGCATTGCAGTTAATGCAAAGCTTGGTAAGGCATGTCAAAGGAGCAGGGTAAAGAGAATTATCCGTGAGGCTTACAGAGCTTGTATTGCTGATATTGAAAGCGGGTATTTAATAATTATTGCGGCAAGAAGTGCGTCTTTTGGAAAAAATGTAAAGAGTACGGACATTCAAAAGCAACTGCATCAAACTCTCGGAAAGCTCGAGGTTTTAAAGAAGTGAAGTATGTTTGTATATATTTAATCAGGTTATATCAGCACATCGTGTCGCCACTCAAGAAGACTCCCTGTTGCAGATTTAATCCCACATGTTCACATTATGCCATGCAGGCATTTGAAATGCACGGTTTTTTTGGCGGCATATTTCTATCGCTGAAAAGGGTTATAAGATGTAACCCTTTTTGTAAGGGCGGGGATGATCCCGTGCCTGAAAAGATAGAATTTAAGGCAAGAAAAAACAGATGACTATAATATGATTGGAGAATTATAATGCGTATACCTGTTATATCAGATATTTTTGGCTGGCTTTTTAAGCTTCTGCACAGCCTTGGCGGAGGATATCTTTTAACACTTTTGTTGTTTGCTATTGTGGTAAAAATTCTACTTTTGCCTTTTGGTATCAAGCAACAGAAAAATTCAATAAAGCAGGCAAAAATGCGTCCAAAGGAAATGGCTATTCGTCGCAAGTACGCAGGACGTGATGACCAGAAAACAAAGCAGAAGATGAGCGAAGAAATTATGCAGCTCTATCAGGAGGAGAACATTAATCCTATGGGCGGATGTCTTCCTTTGCTTATACAGATGCCAATTCTTTTCTCACTGTATGATGTTATCAGAAACCCTCTCACATATGTTCTTGGCTACAGCAAGGATGTTGTTGCATCACTTTGTGAAAAGGTGGGTTTTGCTACAAAAACGGTTGACCAGATTAAGCTTGTTGATGAGCTTGTGAAATTTAATTCAGATTTGGGCGTTGATGGTGTAAGCATTGAAGCGGTAAAGAATCTCAAGGATTCATTCTATTTCTTCGGTGTTGACTTAACAAAAATACCAAGCGAGCATTGGGGAATTTATATTCTTATTCCGGTGCTGACGTTTGTATTTGCATATTTCAGCACGAAAATTATCCGTAGGTTTACTTATCAGCCTCAGATGAGTGATGCTTCAACAAAGACAAGCATGGGTATTATGGACTTCATGATGCCTCTTATGTCGGTATATATTTCAGTAATTCTGTCATCTGCTATAGGCGTTTACTGGATGTTCCAGAACGTTCTCAGTGCACTGCAGCAGATTTTCCTGTATAAGCTTTATCCAATTCCCGTAGTAACTGAGGAGCAGATAAAGCAGGCGGAGCTTCAGCTTAAAGGCAAATCAGGCAAGAAGAAAGATGTTGTAAAAGCTGATTATGAAATTGACGATTACGATAAAACTACCCAAACAGATAAAAGCGGAAATAATAAAAAACCTTCTGAGAGGAATTTTACAAATAAAAAGTCGGGCATAAATCCAAAGGTTAAAGAAATTATAAAGCGTAACGGAAAGCCCTTGAAAGCAAGACGCAAAATATAAGGCTTTACAAAATAGTAAAACCGATTATTTATAAATTTTATGAGTTTTGAAAAAAGGAGAACGATATGGAAGTAATTGTAAGTGCAAAGACAGTTGACGAAGCTGTGGCACTTGGTGCAAAGCAGCTTGGAAAACTACTTTCTGAGGTTACTTATGAGGTTATTGAGGAGGGCAAAAAAGGCTTCCTTGGTATGATGGGTAAGGAAGCTTCGGTTAAGGTCATCGCAAAAGAAACCGTTCAGGATAAGGTTGTTGAATTTCTCAATACGCTTGTAAAGGATATGGGCGTTGAAGCGGGTGCAAAGGTTGCGAAAATTGAAGAAAATCTTTGTGAAAGCGGTACTGTTGAAAAGGATATTTACATTGACATTGAGGGCAAGGGACTTGGTATGATTATCGGCAGACACGGTGACGTGCTTGACTCTATTCAGTACCTTTGCAACATCATAGCAGGCAGATTTCCAAAGTCAGCAGATAAGCACGAGTATATTCGTATAATTGTTGACGTTGAAAACTACCGTTCCAAGAGAAGCGATACATTAAAAGCTCTTGCAAGACGTATGGCTGACAGAGTTCTTAATTCCGGAAGAAATTATACACTCGAGCCTATGAGTGGATATGAAAGACGAATTATTCATTCCGAAGTTCAGAACATCAAAGGAGTTCATACTTACTCCATTGGTGCAGACAGCGACAGACGTGTTGTTATTGCATATGGTGACGGTCAAGACTCTGAACAGTAATATTTAAGCATTAAAAAAGCTCTCACTTAAATGGTGGGAGCTTTCTTTTTTTGTGAGCTGTTATTATTCAAGATAATCCTTTGCTTTGTCCAGAAACATTTCCTTTGCAGTGTCGGCACAGTGAGTGAAAATTGAGCAACCGGCGGCTTTTTTGTGTCCGCCGCCTACACCAAATGAAGCGCAAAGCTTTGACATGTCAGCTTCGTTGTTTGAGCGAACTGAAAATTTATAAACGCCCTCCTCTTTTTTTCTCATAAAAGCTGCAATTTGAACACCCTCAATACCTCTGCCAAGCTGTGAAACTGTCTCGGTGTCGGACGGAGCAGCACATATTTCATTAAGGTCCTCGTCTGAAAGATAAATAAATGAAAGACGTCCGTCAAAGAAAAATTCAAGCTTTTGATATGCAAGTCTTTCGGCGGCAATTTGTGCCGGCGTCTTTAAGTCAAAGAGTCTGTAATTGATATCCGCACTGAAAGCACCAAGCTTTATAAGCTCAGAAGCAATTATATGAGTAAGTGGTGATACGTTGCTGTATTTAAAACATCCTGTATCAGAGCTTATAGCACCGAAAACAGAGCTTGCAATGCTACTGTCAAAGAGTGTTTTGCCGCAGTTTTCTTCAAGTATGCAGATTATTTTGTAAATAACCTCTCCCGCAGCAGATGCCTCGCTTTGTACATATACATTTTTTGCAGTAATTGTGTTTTCGCTGTGATGGTCAATGGCAAGAAGATTGTTTTGTTTGTAAACCTCACTTAATGAATCAAGAAGATGGTCTGAGGCAACGTCTACAGTAATAAGGGTGGTGTACTTGTCCTTAATGGACTCGTAGCCGCTTGTACCAATAAAAATGTCATCATTGTTATAGTTTAAGAATAGTAATCGCTTAGGTAATGGCATGGGTGAAAGAATACACGCATTTTTCCCAAGCTTTTTGAGTGCAGAACAAAGACCGCATGCTGAGCCGAAGCAGTCACCGTCGGCATTTGCATGTATACCTATTGCAAAATTGTCGTTATCAAGCAAAAGAGAAATGACATCATTTAATGATTTACTCATTATCCATCAACTCCTTGTAGCTGTAAATATATCTTAAAGCGTTCTTTTTCAATTCGTCTGTTATGATTTCGGAACGTACTTTGTCATGAACTATTACGTATTTAAAGCCGTTTTGATAAAGTGTGTTCAAACAGCGTAAGGTGTCCTCGAAAACTACCGATTCATCTTTGCTTCCGCCCAGCATTTCAATGGCTTTTAGGTAAACATCGGGATGTAATTTGCTCTTTTTTACATCGTCAGTCGAAACAAAAGCATCAATAAGCGGTAAAATCCCGTTGTCCTGAAGACATTTTTTGCAGGATTCATACCTTGTTGCAGTGGCTATGGCAATTTTAACGGATTTTGATTTAAGATACTTTAAGTATTCTACAGCACCGTCTATGGTTTTTATACTGCCATTGCTGTAATTATTGTCCATAATTGCATATAGCTTAGGAAGAATGTAGTCGACAGTTACTTGTTTT
>JAGBCG010000099.1 GCA_017938055.1 Clostridia bacterium | reverse complement strand
GGTTTATATTCTCGGAGTTACCTCTATTAAGGAATTTGCACTTCCGCTTATTGTTGGTATCGTGTCCGGTGCATATTCCTCTATCTGCCTTGCAGGCCCGCTGTGGAATGTGTTTAAAAAGGTTGGAAAGAAGAAGTAAAATCAAATAAGAATAAAGGTGGGTGTCAAAAAGGCACTCACTTTCTTGTGAAAATGCGATATGAAACGTAGAAAGCAAGAAGTGCTGGTTTTATGTCGAAAAAAATATTTATAAAAATAAAGAAAAAGTTTGTTTTTTCTCTTGACAAATAAAAAAATATGTTGTATAATATATCCGTAATTGGAGGTGTAGTACTATGAAAAAATATATTGTACCTGAAATGCAGCTTATTTCAATTTCCGCATCTGATATTCTTGCCGGCAGCGATACCGATACATGTATAGACGGTGGAATTTTGTTCGGTGCAGGGGATACCGCAAATTTGGCTTCTGAGTATACCGGAGAACCCATAGAAGAGTAATTTTAGTTAAAAGAATAAAAACAAGGGGTGCTGTGCATCCCTTGTTTTGCTGTCTAATTTTTCTAAATGCTTTATGCTGGCATGAGCATTCTATTTTGTTAAATAAAGCATGCGAAAACAGGAGCAATAATAACCGTCATTATACCGGAAACAACGATCGAAAGACTGCTCATTGCTCCTTCGATTTCACCGTATTCAAAAGCTTTGGAAGTGCCAATAGCGTGAGCGGAAGTGCCAAGTGCAACTCCTCTTGCAACAGGCTCCTTTATTTTCAGTATTTTAAATACGAAAGGAGCTAAAATGTTTCCAGAAACACCTGTTATAACAATAACGGGTGCGGTTATAGATGGAATACCGGAAAGTTTTTCGCTTAATCCAACGCCAATGGCTGTGGTTATGGATTTTGGCAAGAGAGTTACATATTCAGTGTGACTTAAGTGGAAAATTAGAGCAACAAAAAGAACACAAACACCACTTGAAATAATACCGGAAATTATTCCTGAAATAATTGCAACAAAATCCTTTCTGAGAAGCTGTAGCTTCTCATATAAGGGAACAGCAAGACAAACGGTGACGGGTGTTAAAAGATTGTGTAAGAACCTTGTAACGCTTTGATAACTGCTGTATGGAATTTTTAATGTAGTCAAAAACAGAATTGTTATTACTACAGAAATCAGAAGAGGGTTTATAAGTGCGATTTTTGTTTTTCTTTTGATAGAATCACCAAGAAAATAGGCAAATAAGCTTATAACAGCTCCAAAATATACACTGTTTGAAAAAAAATCAGTCATTGCTTTTTGCTCCTTTTACGCTTGAGTATAATTTGTGTTATAATTGCTGAAACACCCATAACAACACATGTTCCTAAAATAGAAACAATCAGAATTTCAGGAAGAATGGAAGTAAGAGTTGTGTACGAATCCATAATTCCGACAGTGACAGGAATGAACATTACAGGCATTATTTCAATAAGAAAATCAGATGCTTCTTTTACATGACTTAATTTTAATACTTTTGTGCATAAAAGTATAAACATTAAAAAAAGCCCGTATATACTTGCAGGAATGGGCAAGGGAATGAAAAAACTTAATAATTCACCAATAAATGATAACAGTAAGATGATAGAAAATTGAATTAAATATTTCAAGTTATACCTCCGGACGGTTTATTGTGTAATATTATATTGCCAAAATATCATGTTGTCAATACAGTGAAACAGATTTGTCCGAAAAACTGTGATAATATATAAAAATATCTTGACTTTTCATGGCGATTGTGATACAATGTAGTAAATGAAAAATTAATGACAGATTGGGGGCAATCATAAATGAAACGTATTACAACTCTTGAAACACGTAACCTTTGCGAAAGTGCGAAGAATGGCGGTTGTGGCGAATGTCAGACATCATGCCAGTCTGCTTGTAAGACAAGTTGCGGTATCGCAAACCAGAAGTGCGAAAATAAGGAAAGCAAGTAATTGTTTTACCAAACTGAATTTAATGCCGCTTGATGCGGCATTTTTCATTGTAAGTTAGGAGAGCAAACATGATACATCAGTATAAATTAAACGGATATAATATTGTTCTGGATACCTGCTCAGGCTCGATACATGCCGTTGATGAGGTGGCATACGATATTATTGAAATGTTCCTTGATAATGATGAGCAAACGATTGTAAATACTGTTTTACAAAAGTATAAAGACCGTTCTGACGTAACACGTGAGGAAATACTTCTTTGCATTGAGGATATAAAGGCGTTAAAGCAGCAAAATAAGCTTTTTGCACCCGATACCTTTGAAAGCGTTGCGGGTACATTTAAAGAAAGAAGCGGCGACGTTGTAAAGGCACTTTGTATACATATTGCCCATACGTGTAATCTCAACTGTTCATATTGCTTTGCAAGTCAGGGAAAATACCACGGCGAGCGAGCTGTTATGAGCTTTGAGGTAGGAAAACAGGCATTTGATTTTCTTATTGCAAATTCCGGAACAAGAAAAAACCTTGAGGTTGACTTTTTCGGCGGCGAGCCTTTGATGAATTGGGACGTTGTAAAACAGCTTGTGCAGTATGCAAGAAGTATTGAGAAAAAGTATAATAAAAACTTCAGATTTACCCTCACAACAAATGGCTTACTTATTGATGACGATGTAATAGACTTTGCCAATAAGGAAATGAGTAATGTTGTACTTAGCCTTGACGGACGTAAAGAGATACATGACAGAACAAGGGTGGACTATAACGGAAAGGGAAGCTGGGAAACGATAGTTCCGAAGTTCCAAAAGCTTGTACAAGCACGTGGCGGTAAGGATTATTATATGAGAGGAACGTTTACTCACGCAAATCCTGACTTTCTTGAAGACGTAAAGGTGATGCTTGAGCTTGGATTTAATGAGCTGAGTATGGAGCCTGTGGTGTGTAAACCTGGTGATGATGCTGCACTTACAGAGGAAGATAAAAAGATTGTCATGCAGCAGTATGAAGACCTTGCAAAACTCATGCTTGAAAGGAAGAAAGAGGGTAGACCATTTACTTTCTATCACTATATGATAGATTTAACAGGCGGCCCATGCATTTATAAGCGTATATCGGGCTGCGGTTCGGGTACTGAGTATATGGCGGTAACACCGTGGGGAGATTTATACCCGTGTCATCAGTTCGTGGGTGAGGAAAAATTCAAGCTTGGCGACGTTTGGAATGGAGTTACAAATAAAGAGGTAAGAGAAGATTTTGCAAGCTGTAATGTATATTCCCGAGAGGAATGTAAAACGTGCTGGGCAAGACTTTATTGCAGCGGCGGGTGTGCTGCAAACGCATATCACTCGACAGGCTCGGTAAGAGGAGTATATAAAGACGGCTGCGACCTTTTCAAAAAGCGTGTGGAATGTGCAATTATGATGAAGGTTGCTGAGGAAACACAAAATGGCTAAGGTGACTACTCCCATATACGATTTTGTAAATAAGTATGCCAAAAAGAAAAAAGCTCGCTTTCATATGCCCGGACATAAGGGAAAGAACGTTATCGGCATTGAAAAATGGGATATAACTGAGATAAATGGTGCGGACAGCCTTTTTGAAGCTGAGGGAATAATTGCACAAAGCGAAAAAAATCTGTCAGATATATTCGGTACTAAGGCGTCCTTTTACAGCACTGAAGGCTCGTCACTGTGTATAAGAAGTATGCTGTATGCGGCTCTGAAAACAGGCAGTGCAAAAGGAAAGAATAAGATAATAGCGGCAAGAAACGTGCATAAAGCGTTTATATATGCGTGTGCTGTGCTTGATTTTGAAACGGTGTGGATAAATTCAGCAGACGATAGCCTGTACACGTGTAAAATTGATGAAAACGTGCTTGAAAAAGCCTTGCTTGAAAATCCTGATACTGCAGCGGTATATGTTACAAGCCCTGACTATCTTGGAAATATGCAGAACATCGAAGCTCTGTCGCAGGTGTGTAAAAAGCATGACACACCGCTGCTTGTTGATAACGCTCATGGCTCATATCTTAAATTTGTGACACCGTCAATGCACCCTGTAGACCTCGGTGCTGATATGTGCTGTGAT
>JAGBCG010000098.1 GCA_017938055.1 Clostridia bacterium | reverse complement strand
GGCAAGAAGCGGTATTGACCCTGACCTTACTTTGAAAATCTTTTCTCAGGATGGCGAGTGGCTTGAATTAAAGGTTACAAAGCCAATTGAGCTTGACGGTGAAAAAAATGTTGAAAAGTCTGAGCTTTATGAATTCCTTAGAGACGATGCTACAAAAGAAGGCAGAACCTACGAAAACTCGGCTATAGGAAATCTTGTTCGTTTTAAGGCAAGCGGTGATATGTTAGTTGCTCTTGATACGGTTAATGAAACACGTTTTGAAACATCTTCTGACGAGGATTTAACGTTTAATACATACAACACCTATGACGGTAACTGGACAAAAGGATACCTTTACATCGGATATCCTTACCTGATGACCGAAAGCACAGTTTACTTTGCTATACCTAAGGACAGAAATGAAGAGGATTTGTATTCGATGTCAAGCGTTACCGGAATTACTGATATAGCGGGAAGCTCAGGAACAATGGACTCCTACTTTTTCGATACAGACGAGATGTGTGTGGTTGGTGCTGTATTAATTGACGGTACAATTAATGAAATTAAGGGTAGCGCCGACAGCGGCGGTGCAAACTACTATATAACTAAAGTTATGAATGCGGTAATTGACGCAGAAAATGGAGAATTTGGTTATAAAGTGGAGGCAGAGAAGATTAGCACAGGTACAACTGTAGGTATTGCATACTCAACAATTCCGTCAAGCTTCTATGTATCAAAGTCCCTGTTTGAAAAGAATCCTCTTAATGTGGGGGACTACGCATCTGTAAACACATCAGGTGGTAAAGCGACAAGCTGGACAATAAGACTTCCTGGCGGACGTGTGCCTTCAGAATGTTCATTCTATAACCCAAACCGCGACGGAATTTATGAAGCGGTCGGCACAATTAGAGCACTTGATGCTTCAATCGACAGAGTTGTTGTTGATGTAGGCGAGCTTTATAATTCAAGTGGTTCATTAGTAACGCAGTATCATCCTGTATTATGTCGTGCTAAGCTTATTATCAATCCTGATACAAATAAGCTTGAAAGTACAACATTGTCATCCTTCCATGTAGGTGATATGGTTTGGGTTCGTCCGCAATACGGAAATACAGTTATAATTAAGAATGTGTTCGATTAATAAAAATTACGTTTGTTAGGGCATAGCGAAAGCTATGCCCCTCGGCAAACACTTTAAAGAGAGGCGGAAAAAAATGAAAATTGTTATAGGTTCTATGCAATGTGAGGGTAACAGTTTAACACCTATACTTACAAGATATGAAGACTTTGACTATGCCAAGGGCGAAGCAATGTATGAAAAGCTTAAAGTAATGGATTGCTTTAAAGAGGCAAACGCTGAGGTAATTCCTACGATTTATGCCCATGCACTTCCGGGCGGACCTGTAGCAAAGGATGATTTTTTCCGACTTGCAAACGAACTTGTTGATTCAATCCCCGAAAGTGGGTTTGACGGAGTATGGCTTTTTCTTCACGGTGCAATGTGTGTTGAAGAAATCGGCTCAGGAGACACTTACCTTGTAAGAAAGGTAAGAGAAAAGGTGGGAAAGGATATTCCTATTTCTCTTGCTCTTGATTTCCACGCAGATAATACCGATGAAATAATTGAAAGTGTAAACTATGTAACAGCTTTCAGAACAGCACCTCATACTGACCATAAGGATGCACAGGTGAGGGCGGCAAAGGCACTTATTAAGTGCATAGAAAAAAACATTTTACCAAGACCGCAGATTGCAAGAGCAGATGTTGTTATATGCGGTGATGCGGTACTTACCGCAGAGCAGCCCTTAAAGGGCATTATGGAAATGGCAGACAAGCTTGAAAAAGAAACCGATGGAATTTTAGGTGTTCAGGTGTTTAACGGTCAGCCATGGATTGATGAACCTTATATGGGTCCGTCATTTGTTGTAACACACAAAAGTGATACAGAAATCTCAAAAGAAATTGCAAATAAACTTGCAGATAAATTTTATGAAGTAAGACATGATTTTAAATTTTTAGTAGAAACCGCAGAGCCGAAAGAAGCAATTAAAATGGCTATGGAGGATACTGAAAATCAGGTGTTTCTCACCGACTCAGGTGATAATACCACAGCAGGTGCAGTTGGTGATAATGCGTATATGCTTTCTCTTTTGCAGGAAATGGGTGCAAAAAATGTACTTCTTGCGGGAATTGCAGATGCTGAGGCTTGTGATAAATGCTACAAAGCTCAAATCGGTGATACTTTAACTCTTGAAGTAGGCGGTAAGCTTGATTTAAACAGCAAGTCAACTACAATAACAGGTAAGCTTATTCACAGAGGTAATATTCTTTCCTATACAGGGGGAGATGCAGGAGAGTCAGCAACACTGGATTGTGGTGATATAACTGTTGTTATAACCAAAAACCGTGCATCAATGTGCAGACCTGATATTTTCGAATCAGTCGACCTTGACTATTCAAAATACAAAATTGTTGTAGTTAAATTAGGTTACTTGTTCCCTGAGCTTGCGTCTGTTGCTCAAAGAAGCATCTTAGTGTTTACACCGGGGTGTTCAACTGAAAGACTTCAGGATATGAATATGAAAAAAATCCGTCGTCCTATGTTTCCACTTGATGACGATTTTAAATAAAATAATAAATTATAATACATAAAGGAGTGTAGAAACAATGGCATATTACAATATGGCAGAAACAGAAAAAAGAATTAAAGCAGTAAGAAACATTCTTACAGAAAAAGGACTTGACGCAGCACTTATTTATTTCGATGAATTAAATATTGCTAATGGTTGGTATTTAACAGGCTGGTGCGGACAGTTTGAAAAGGGTTCAGTTTTAATACCTGTTGAAGGTGAACCAATACTTTTAGGCGGTCCCGAATCAGAGCCTTTTGCAAAGATGAATTCAGCTATTACAAAGGTACGTTGTTTCCCTGTATTTATGGTTCCTGATGAAGAATATCCAAATGCAACAATCATTGACTTCAAGCAGCTTAATGATGAATTAAAGTCAGAAGGTACAGTATTAAAGAAAATCGGTTTTGTTGGCACATCAACAATTCCTCATCAGGTATATTGTGATTTCCAGGCAGGCTTTGAAGGCGTTGAAATGGTTGATATTACAGACGAATATGAAACACTTCGTGCTTACAAGTCAGAATGGGAAGGTCAGCAGATTATAAAAGCAACCGAGCTTTGTGATATGGCATACGATAAGATGGTAGCTGCAATCAAACCGGGTGCTTACGAATTCGAAGTTGCTGCAGCAGGTGAATCAATCTGTCGTATCAACGGTGCAACAAGCTTTGCATATTCAACAATCGTAGGTTCAGGAGAAAGAGCAAAAGCAGTTGTTCCTACAGCTACAAACAAGCCAATGGAAGATGGCGAGCTTGTTATGATTGGTATAGCTCCAAGATATAACGGTTATGCAGGAACATTTGGCGATACACTTCCTGTTAACGGTGTATATACACAGAAGCAGAAAGATTTACTTAACCATATGCGTGAAACAATGCGTCTTACACATGACATGTTAAAGCCGGGTATGAGTGGTAAAGAAATTGACGTTCCAGGTCGTCTTTACTATGAAAAGCATGGCTTAAAGGATTATCTTGTATGTCCTTTCGCTCATTCAATCGGTTTGATGGAAGCAGAAGCTCCATTCTTCGGCCCTAACGGTGATTTCGTATTAGTTCCCGGTATGACAGTAATGGTTGACGTATCATTCTTCGGTCATCCGGACCTTCACGGTGGACGTATTGAAACAGGCTTTATTATTACTGAAAACGGTTGTAAGCCTATGTCTCAGAAGATGTGGGACTACTTCCAGAAAGATCTATAATAAATTTAAAACAGGTAAAATTTCAACATCTTGAATTTTTGCGGCTACTTATGTATACACGATACACAGCGTAGCCACAGAAAATCCAACCTGCCTGAAATTTTCCACTGTATTAGTGCAGAGCTAAAAAATAGCAACATATATTTTGCGGACACGCAACAATTAGTGTCCGCAAAATTAATATATTAAGTAAAAAGGAGAAAAAGAAAATGGCAGAAAAAGTATTAGGTTATACTAATTATATGTTTATTGACGGTGATTTACCGGGAAATGGCGATGATATGGATCTTCCGGGTCATGAAGCTATGATGATTACAAATAAAAACACACAGGATGCACACATTCTTGTAAATCTTTATTTTGAAGATAAAGACCCTGT
>JAGBCG010000097.1 GCA_017938055.1 Clostridia bacterium | reverse complement strand
TCAATATTCAAAACCATTGAACACAAATGTGATTTATGTATAGTCGGCGGAGGACTTTCGGGAACTATAGCTGCTCTCTCGGCAGCTCGTCACGGGCTAAAGGTTGTGCTGGTTCAGGACCGTCCAGTACTGGGCGGAAACTGTTCGTCTGAAATTCGCATGTGGGTACGTGGTGCAAAAGGGTACTGGAACAGAGAAACGGGAATACTTGCAGAATTTGAAGAAGAGAATATATACCGTAATCCTACACTTGCTCCTACACTTTGGGACAGCGTTCTGTACGGAAAAATTAAAGAAAACAAAAACATAACACTTTTACTTAATACATCTTGTCTTGAAGCAGAATGTTCCGGAAACAAAGTAACAAGCGTTGTCGCATGGCAATTAACTACATACACTTGGCATAAAGTATCGGCAAAATATTTTGCTGACTGCTCGGGTGACAGTGTACTGGCACCTCTTTCCGGTGCAAAATATAGAATAGGCAGAGAGGGAAACGAAGAATTCAATGAAACGATTGGTCCTAAAATTGCTGACAATAAAACCATGGGAATGAGCATCTTGCTGCAAGCAAGAGAAACTGACCATCCTGTAAAATTCATTCCACCGGAATGGGCAAATGTTTATGAAACAGACAACGATATAGATATAAAAGCAAATAATGTAAAATACAGCGAGACACGTAATCATAAAATAGGTACAAGCGGTTGTAATCTATGGTGGATGGAGCTTGGCGGTGACACTGAAGCTATTTCAAATACTGAAGAAACAAGGGATGAACTTTTAAAATTGGCATTCGGTATATGGGATCATATTAAAAACCGTCAGGACCACGGATACGAAAACTGGGAGCTTGAATGGATAGGCTTTTTACCGGGTAAAAGAGAATCTGTGAGATACATAGGTGAGCATATTTTGACGCAACATGACATAGAGAGCGAGGGACGTTTTGAAGATGTAGTCGCATACGGCGGTTGGCCCATGGATGACCATAATCCTAAAGGTTTTAAAGCCAATGCAATAGATGATAAAGCATCTGTACTTTATCCGGCTCCTTCTCCATATGGAATCCCATACAGATGCCTGTACTCAGAAAATATTGAAAATTTATTCTTTGCAGGCAGAAACATAAGTGCCACACACGCTGCAATGAGTTCCACTCGTGTTATGGGCACCTGTTCTCTTTTGGGTCAGGCAATGGGTACTGCGGCATCAATATGCTTTAAAAACAACTTAAAGCCTGGAGAATTAAAAGGTGAATACATTACATTGCTTCAAAAGAAACTTATGGATGACGGTGTGTTTATTCCGTTTATAACAAGACCTATAAGTAGTGTTACAACAAAAGCGAATATTAACCTTTCAGATTCTGATAAGGAAGTGTTATTTAACGGTATCGAAAGACCAAGATTTGAAAATGACGAGGGAAACAAAATCCAGCTTAACAAAGGTGATTGCATTGAATTCACATATGATACGCCAGAACATATTGACACCTTGCGAATTCAATTTGACCTTGACTACAAGAGAAAATCTGTTTCTCCAAATATGAAAATGCAGTGGTTCGCACAAAAACTTCACCAAGGTGCCGACTTTGTGCCAATGAAGGTTGCAAACACGGTTGTAAGAGATTTTGAAGTATATGCAGATGGTCAATTAGTTTATAAAGACAATAACAACTATCACTCACTCGTAAAAGTGAAAATTGACAAAGATGTTAAAAAGATATCAGTAAAATTCAACGATACATGGGGCACAGAAAAAATTAATATTTTTGGATGCGATTTTATTGAAGAAAAATTATAATGAGTAAAACTGTGGGAGAGGGCACAAACGTTTTTGTAAATTATCCAACGAGGGAATATGGTATATTCATTGAGAATATGTTAGCGGAAGCAGAGAGAATTAAATAAAATGAATGCTCACTTATATCGGATATAGGTGAGCATTTTTGTATAATATAAAAATCATATATCTGTGATATGTATCAAAAAATTAAAGAACCTATTAGAAACGCATAATTATTTACGTAAAGGTTTTTCGTGATATAAGGTCAGACCTTTGTTTATTTTTTTAAACTCTGAAATACTCACACCAAAAAACTTTTTAAAACGTTTACGCAGATATGTTTCATCACATATACCAACTGCATTGGCTATGTCTGCCAGAGATAATGATGTTGTCAAAATCAGTTCCTTTGCTTTTTTTAATCTTACTGCACAAATAGCATCCTTGAAACTTTGACCTGTTACAGAACCGTATATTGACGATAAATAACTCAACGAAACATTAAATTCTTTGGCAATCTGTGTAAGAGAAATCTTTTTGTTATATTGAGTTTCAATAATGAAATTCAATTTTTTTATATAATAATTTGCCGAGCTGTTTTGAAGTGTGGAAAGCATAGCTCTTGTTTGTTTATCAATCAGGTGTATTATCTCAAACCAAATAGATATACATTTAGCTCTGTCGTATATTGCATTGGAAGTACTATATTTGATATATTTGTTAAGCAAACCGAATATTTCCTGAACTTGTGTCGTTTCTTCCCAAAAAGCAGGTAAGAGGAAACATGAATTATCACAGGCGTCTGTAAAAAACAGTTCTCCTGCGGTAATGCTGATTTTTTCAAATCTTACTGCAACGGTCGTGATTTCTTTTTGCACGCCACTGTCGCAAAAGCTAATCCTTTCTTCGTTTCCCAATACACAACCAAGACGGGTGCCTTCTCCAAAGTAATATGTTTTATTGTTCATAATCATGGTACACGATTTGGATTTACTGATTGATATTTCAATAGTACGGCTGTCATTAGTGTTCTTCCAGTTGTAATTGTCAACCATCGTTGAACAGGCAAATACCGTTTCCGGTAAACCTTTTATATTAACTTTATATCCGTACACTGTAATCACCTCATAATACTTATATCATACTAAAAAGATTTTTTCAAGAACATATAGAGAAATAACATAAAAATTATACCAATATTCTAAAGTTAATACCTTGACCTATACCTCTTGATAGTTATAAAATGATGATATAAAATCATATTTAAGAAAAATTCGGAGGGGAAATTATGAGTTTCAAAATTTATCCTATAACAGAAACAGAATTAAATTATGACGGCTATGAAATAAAGGTAAACGGAGTAAAGGTACAGCCGGATACAGCAAGAGTGTCTGCTATGCCATTTAACAGACGTTGGCCCGGACACCAGAGAAGTGCTGATCAGACTGAACTGATAAATTTTTTGTCACTGGAAACAGACGAAGCATTAACGTTTGAAATAAAACCAAAAGAAAGCTTTGAAAATGTAATTATCCGACCTCTCAGTCTTGGAATAGAACCGGAAATTACAGATGACGGCAGAATTATATTTACTATGGAAAAAGCATCTTATTTTACTGTTGAACCTTATGGAAGACATAATGCTCTGCATATTTTTGCTGACCCTGTCTGTGATTATGATATTTGTAAAGATGATGAAAATGTTTTGTATTTCGGCAAAGGTGAGCATGATGTAGGAATGATACATCTTAAAAGCAATCAGACTCTGTTCATTGATGAAGGAGCTGTTGTATATGCTTGCGTTCGTGCTGTAGATGCAGATAATATCAAAATACTAGGAAGAGGTATCCTGGACAATAGTCGCAATAAGGCACAGATACTGTATGAAGAAAATGCTGAAAATAATACAGTGGCAATAAATAATGCGGTGCGTTTACATACTGTTCAGCTTGAGTATTGCAATAATATTAAAATTGAAGGCATCACAATGCGTGACTCGTTGGTGTATAATATCAGACCTGTTGGATGTAAAGATGTTGACATCAGCAATGTTAAGATTATCGGTTGCTGGAGATATAACTCTGACGGAATTGATATGCACAACTGTATAAACGTAAATATAGATAATTGTTTTATAAGGACATTTGACGATTCTATATGTATAAAAGGCTTTGACTGTTATTATGCGGAAGATGTTGAAAAAGCTGTACGCGAAGCGATGTATCGCAATGGTAAGAGCTATGATATTTTCAAAAACGTGTCTATTAAAAACTGTGTTATATGGAACGACTGGGGAAAGTGCCTTGAAATTGGAGCAGAAACCCGTGCAGAAGAAATTTATGATATTGAATTTGATAGCTGTGATGTTATTCATGTTACAGGAAGTGCACTTGATTGTATGAACGTTGATTATGCTGATGTACATGATGTTGTTTACAGGAATATTAATGTAGAATATGATGATGTTATTCCTACTCCTTTAATTCAGAATAGTAATGCCCACAAATATGAGAATGTTAATTTGAATTTTTCTCCCAATTTAATAGAGGTTGATGTAAGTTTTCACCCTGAATACTCTGCAGGTGGAGAAAGAAGAGGTAAAAACAGAAATATTCTTTTTGAAAATATAAGATTGTTTGGCAGACACCAACCAAAGCTGAGCTTTACAGGCTATAGCAGTGAGAACTGTGTAAGCGATATTACTGTAAAAGAACTTTACCTTAACAATGTTCTTATGAAAGAACAGGAACTTAAAATACACAAGAATGAATTTTGCAAAAATTTGAAAATATTGCCTTAATTTTACTTGACGAAGTTGACAACATAAAGCTTAACAGTGTTAATGAGGGGCTGTCGCAAAATGGTTTGCTACAGCCTTAAAACACATAAAAATGTACAATTCTTTGTAGGTGACGATGCTCACATCGTCCCGTTTTTGTATAATTTTCGAATTTTCCTGCAACCTCTTTTTTGTCATTGTTGACAAAAGGTTTAAAATATGTTATTATATACATATGATAGGGGTGGTAGTATGAGAAGGCTTTCCTATTTATTATCAATTATAGTGATTATTAATATTATGACAGCGTTTGTGTTTGCTTATGGTGAAACACAGACTGCCGTTGTTGACGATATGGATTCACAAAGCGGAAGGTATATTGTAACTTTAAAAAGTAGTGTAGGTGACTCAAAGGGTGATATCAGACTTTTCGGGGAAGCTTCGCTGTTTGATGATATGACGGATGAAGAACTAACAAAATATGTTGATGAAAATATTGACTCGGCAACAGCTCTGATTCCCGAAATCAATATGGTGAGAATTGATGATGAGCAAACTCTTAAAACGCTTATAGAAGCAGGGGTTGTGGAAAAGTATGAGCCAGACCATATAATGTATCTGATGGGATATGACTACACAAAAAATCCTCATTTTTCAAAACAGTGGTCGCATGATTACATAAACTCAAGCTTTGCCTGGGATGCGGGGATATTTGCAAATGAGGTAAGGGTTGCAGTAATAGATTCGGGAGTTTTTGCCCATGATGATTTGGTGAATAATCTTGCAGAGGGCTACAGCTATGTAGATGAGGACCCTAAAAACTACACAGATACATACGGACACGGAACTTTCGTTGCGGGAATTATTGCTGCACAATGTAATGATACGGGAATAGTGGGACTTGCACACAGAGCGACGATAGTTCCATTGAAGGTAACAAATGGAAAATCTCTTTATATGGCTGATGCAATACAGGCAATGAAGGATGCTGTTGATAAGTTTGACTGCGATGTTATCAATATGAGTTTTGGGACAGAAAAGCCATCAGATCAGCTTCAGAATGCACTTACACATGTTATAAGCAAAGGAGCTATTATTGTGTCCTCGTCAGGAAACTCCTCCGATGAAACATATATGTATCCGGCATCCTATGATGAGATTGTCAGTGTTGCAAATGCCGAAAAAACCGACGAAACTCTTGTAATAAGATCCACATCAACACATAACGATAAAGTAGACATTGCAGCACCGGGCACAAACGTATATTCTCTTGGAGTACAAAGCACAACGTCTGTGGGCTTCGGTAGCGGAACTTCCTATTCGTGTCCGTTTGTTTCAGCTGCGGCAGCACTCACAAAGAGCATAATGCCGGAAATAAATCAGGCACAGTTTCAATATTTAGTTAAACTCACAGCTAACCCTGAGTATATTACCGAAACACAAGGGGCGAATTACTGGGGTGCGGGACTTTTGGATATTGAGGAATTGCTTAAGCAAGTACTGAAAATGAAGCACGGTGAATTTTATCTTTCACCGCCTGATGACCAGGATTTCGGCGATAATACGTCGGTTTATCTGACTAACTTGACTGCTGCAGAAAAAGATTTTGGGACGTTTGTTTCATATAATTATGTTTACAACGAAGCGGGAATAAAACGACTGAATAAATTCATAAGCCTGCCATTAGTGCTACAGTCCTATGAATCAAAGGAAATTTCGCTTACTTCACTTGGTATGTTTGGAAGCGTAAAATACTCCATGAGGTCGGATAAATTGAAGCCGCTGATTGTGCCGGCAAGAACGGTGACGATGGAGTAAAGCTTAACAAATAATTTGTTCGCAATTATACTAAAAATATAAATGATCAATTTGAGTTACAGATAAGAAGGAATGGACATGGCGGTAAAATACGGAAAGAAACATAGACACAACAATATTATATATACAGCTGTTGCGACAATTCTTTTGTGTATAGTATT
>JAGBCG010000096.1 GCA_017938055.1 Clostridia bacterium | reverse complement strand
CTCAGTTGTTGAAAAAACATTCAACCCAACAGATAAGTATCCTCTTGCAGTTGTTGAAAGAAAGGATATGCAGTATCTCTATACAGATGGAGAGCTTTATTACTTCATGGATATGGAAAGCTATGAACAGCTTCCCATTGATGCAAATAAGCTTGGAGATGCTTTCAAGTTCGTTAAGGAAGAAATGATGTGTAAGGTTGTTTCCTATAAGGGCAATGTTATATCAGTTGAACCTCCTATGTTTGTTGAACTTGAAGTTACTGAAACAGAACCCGGCTTCAAGGGTGATACAGCTCAGGGAGCAACAAAGCCGGCAACTCTTGAAACAGGTGCTACTATCAAGGTGCCCCTGTTCATCAACATTGGAGACGTTCTCAAAATCGATACAAGAACTGGCGAATACCTCGAAAGAGCGTAAGTCGGGATACGCCCGACAGCAAATGTCGCAGGCAGCCACGGATTGTATCTGTTTTAGGTTCCCGTAAAGGTCGTCACGAACACCAAACGACGGCGTTCGCGACTGCAAAGGATGCGTTCTTTGCATCCGTGTAGTATCTGCGAGAATTATCCGTTTTGAACACCATAAACGCAAGTGTTCAAAACTGCTTTATTTGGAAAGATGGTATAGACGTATGATAATATAGTTTTCGTTTTGAAAATGTTTATCAACGGCGACAGCCAAAATAAAGTTCTTTTGGTTACTTTTCTTTCAAGAAAAGTAACATATCCCGTTATAAAAACTAACTTCAGAAAGCGAGGCTTTATTATGGAAATCAAGAATAAGGTAGCACACTTAAAAGGTCTTATGGAAGGCATGGAATTTGATGCAACCACCAAGGAAGGCAAGGTTATCTCAGAAATCGTTGACATACTCGACGACATGGCTGACGAAATTGAGCTTATATATGATGATGTAGATGCACTCTACGAGTATTGCGATGAGCTTGATGCAGATCTTGGTGATGTTGAGAGCGAGCTTTTCGAAGATGATTATGACGACTATTATGATGATGACGACGAAGGCTTTTACGATGAATGTGGCGACTGTGAAGCAGAGGACTGCTCAGGTTGTAAGCTTTCTGAGGAATAATAAATAGTTTTAGAATAAATTAAGGTGCGGTTTGAATTTCCGCACCTTTTACTATTGTATGTGAAAAATTTGTTTTACTTTAACCGAATATAATGCTGTAGCTTACTGACTTTGTACCGCCTTTTTCAAGCCTGAACATATCGCTCTTATCATCAAAGTCGTCAATTACGCCATCGTAAGAGGGAAGACCACACCATGGCTCAATGCAAACGTAAGGAGCATCACTCTGTGGCTTGTGCCATAAACCAAGGTAAGAGAATCCCTCGAAACAAACTGTAACAAACCTGTCTGTTTTATCGGATTTCAATGTTACTTTAGTGCCTGCACCGGACATAAAAATGGCGTCATTGTCGAACATTTCGTGATAAAGATGGAGTCTGTAGCCTTTTTCCAACTTCAAAGCTTTCCTCTTGCCTGTTTGGAAACAGTCAGAGGTGAAAAGCAAGTGACTTGGACTCACACCTTCTTCAAATTCAATGTAGTAGTCGGAAAAACTGCCCTTGTCATCTATCGGTACGCAAAAGCCGGGGTGAGCACCTGTTGTAAAGGGGAGAATATTATTACCGGTATTTGTAACAGTAATCTGCGAATAAACAGCGTTTTCTTTAAGCTCATAGGAAATTTCAAGAGAAAAGCTGAAAGGATATTGTTCAAGGGTTGTTTCGCTTTCCTTTGTGATGAAAACAATTTTTTCGTCGCTTTTTTCTTTTACATCAAATTCAGTCCTTCTTACAAAGCCATGGTTTCCCATTGAGTATTCCTTGCCACCGCAAGTGTACTTGCCGCCGAAAAGACGACCGCAAACAGGAAACATTATGGGAGCACAGCATGCCCAGTATGTTTCATCTCTCTGCCACATGTATTCACACTGACCTTTTTTGACGGATACAATCTCTGCACCAAGCTCGGTTGTTTCAACTGTAAGATACTTGTTTTTTAATGTGTGTGTCATTTCTTTCCTCCATATGTTACTTTTCCAATTCACTTGATTTGAATTATACCTTTATAAAGGTAATTTGTCAAGATATATCGGGCAAATAATTGTATCTGCTGACTAATTGGAAAACATGACACCAAAAATAAACTGTAAAAAGTGTGTTTTTGATATTTTTCACAAAAATTCGAGTTTTTACATAATGTTTAATCTTTTTTCTTGACAATGGGATCAACATATTATATAATAAATAATAACGAAATAATCTTATCAAGAGTGGCTGAGGGAACAGGACCTTTGAAGCCCGGCAACCTGTATTTATTGCAAGGTGCTACTTCCTGCCGGCGAAAGCCGTGAAAGATGAGAAGATATTCTTCACGCTCTTGAAAACGAAAGGGCTTTTTTTGTTGCCCAAAGGAAAGGAAAAACTATGAAAAAAATTCTTTTTACTTCAGAATCGGTAACCGAAGGACATCCCGATAAAATCTGTGATGCCATCTCGGATGCAGTGCTTGATGCGTATCTCAGTCAGGACCCCATGTCAAGAGTTGCATGTGAAACAATGGTAACTACAGGTTTGTGCATGATTTCAGGAGAGATAACGTCAAAAGGAACAGTAGACGTTCAGAAAATCGCAAGAGAAACAATAAGAAAAATCGGATATGACAGAGCAAAGTACGGCTTTGACTGTGATACCTGTGCGGTAATAAGTGCAATACATGAGCAAAGTCCTGATATTGCACTGGGTGTTGATAAATCCCTTGATTCAAAAGAGGGAGATGAGGATAAGTACGATACAGGAGCAGGGGATCAGGGTCTTATTTTCGGTTATGCCTGCAATGAAACACAAGAGCTTATGCCGCTTCCAATATCCCTTGCACATAAGCTGGCAAAGCGTCTTACAGAGGTAAGAAAGAATGGAACACTTCCTTATCTACGTCCTGACGGAAAAACACAGGTTACCGTTGAGTATACAGATGGTGTACCTACAAGAGTTGAAGCTGTGGTTGTGTCAAGTCAGCACGATGCAAAAGCTGAGCTTGCAGCAATAAGACGCGATATTATAAGAGAAGTAATACACCCTATAGTGCCTGATGACCTTATTGATGAGAATACCAAGATTTTTATAAATCCCACAGGACGCTTTGTAATAGGCGGGCCAAATGGTGATACAGGTCTTACGGGAAGAAAGATTATTGTTGATACGTATGGCGGATATTCAAGACACGGCGGCGGTGCATTTTCCGGAAAAGATCCTACAAAGGTTGACAGAAGTGCGGCATATGCAGCAAGATATGTGGCAAAGAATGTTGTAGCAGCAGGACTTGCAGATAAGTGCGAAGTTCAGATTGCTTACGCAATAGGCGTGGCAAAACCTGTGTCGGTGCTTGTTGATACCTTTGGAACGGCAAAGGTTGATGAGCAAAAAATATCAAAGGTAGTTGAAAAGTGCTTTGATTTAAGACCAGCAGCTATAATAGAAATGCTTGATTTGAGAAAACCGATATATAGCCCCGTTTCCTCATACGGACATATGGGACGTGAGGATCTTGATGTTGCATGGGAAAAGACAGATAGAGCAGAGCTACTCAAGGCGGAAATTGCTTTGCTGTAAATAATAAAAAAATATCTGCGTTTTGCTTTGAAAATCTACGTTATACTCTCGTTTTCTTAATTTGTTGTGAAAGTTGCACAATTTATTGTGTAAAAATTTGGGTATATATCATCTTTTCTTTTTCATAAATATTTGTTATTATATTATATGTTAAAATAAAGTGCGTGTGTAAAAGCACAGTATAGGTGTTTACTATTAGGAGGTTATAAACAAAATGGCAAGTGTATCACTCAAGCACATTTTCAAGCGTTATCCCGGCGGCGTCACAGCTGTAAGCGATTTCTGCTTGGAAATTAAGGACAAAGAATTTATCATCCTCGTTGGACCTTCAGGATGCGGTAAGTCAACAACTCTTCGTATGATTGCAGGTCTTGAAGAAATCACCGAAGGTGAACTTTATATTGGCGACAGAATCGTTAATGACGTTGCTCCTAAGGACAGAGATATTGCGATGGTTTTCCAGAACTACGCTCTGTATCCTCATATGTCCGTGTTTGAAAACATGGCATTCGGCTTGAAGCTCAGAAAGACACCAAAAGAAGAAATCAAGAGAAGAGTTGAAGAAGCAGGTAGAATTCTTGACATCAGCCACCTTCTTGACAGAAAGCCTAAGGCTTTGTCCGGTGGTCAAAGACAGAGAGTTGCTCTTGGACGTGCTATTGTACGTGAACCTAAGGTATTCCTTCTTGACGAACCTCTCTCAAACCTTGATGCAAAGCTTCGTGCTGCCATGAGAACAGAGATTACAAAGCTTCATAAAAAGCTTGGTACAACATTCATCTACGTAACACATGACCAGGTAGAAGCTATGACAATGGCTTCCAGAATCGTAGTTATGAAGGATGGTCTTATTCAGCAGGTTGATACTCCTCAGAACCTTTATGATTTGCCTTGCAACATTTTCGTAGCTGGCTTTATCGGAACACCTCAGATGAACTTCATCAATGCAGAGGTTGTTAAGGAAGGCGAAGATATTTACGTTAAGTTTGAAGGCTGTAAGTTTAAGCTTCCTACAGAAAAGGCACAGAATGAAGAACTTCAGAACTACATAGGCAAGGAAGTTATCCTTGGTGTAAGACCTGAGTGTATTCATGATGAACCTATGTATCTTTCTTCTCTCGAAGACTGGACAGCAGAGGTTTCAGTTGACGTTACAGAGCTTATGGGTGCTGAAATTTATCTTTATCTCACACTTGGCGAAGAAACAAACCTTATTGCAAGAGTTTCTTCCAGAAGTAAGGCTAAGAGTGGCGATAAGATACAGGTTGCATTTGACATTACACACGTTCACATTTTCGATAAGGAAACTGAAAAGTGTATCGTTCACTAATTTAAAAAGTGTTTTTTTGCAGACCGTCGTTAAGACGGTCTGTTTTTCTGTAGTTAATTGCTGAAATTCGAAGAATTCTTTTGTCAGGCATTAATTAACAAAATCCACTTGACTAAAAGCAGAATATGTAATAAAATATTTCCATAAAACTATTTAAAAGGTGAAGAACATGAAATACATAATCATTATCGGCGACGGAATGGCAGATTATAACATTCCTGAGCTTTCAAACAAAACTCCACTCATGGTGGCAAAAAAGCCTCATATGGATTATATGGCAAAACACGGTGTTGTTGGCTATAGTGCAAACGTTCCCGAGGGAATGGTGCCCGAAAGCGATACTGCAAACCTTGCTATTATGGGTTATGACCCTAAGATTTACTCAAAAGGACGTTCTCCTCTTGAAGCACTGTCCATGGGCATTGATATGGCGGAAAATGAAACTGCGTACAGAATAAATACAGTGGCACTCACGGAAAATGACTGTCCCTATGAAGAACAGGTTATTCTCGACCACTCGGCTGATGAAATTTCAACTGAGGAGTCAACAGAGCTTGTAAATACACTTCAGGAAAAAATGGGTGATGAGTTTAAGACATATCATCCCGGTATCAGCTATAGACATTGCCTTATATGGAAAGATGCACCTGAAGTTATTGACTTTGCACGTCCACATGACCATTTAGGTAAGGTTATAAAGGATTACCTTCCTTCAGGCAAGGTGGGAGCACCTTACCTTGAAATCATGGAAAAGAGCTACGAAATTTTAAAGAATCACCCCGTAAACCTCAAGAGAAAGGCACAAGGCAAGCTTCCGGCAAACTCTCTTTGGATTTGG
>JAGBCG010000095.1 GCA_017938055.1 Clostridia bacterium | reverse complement strand
GCACGCCTTGACATAAGACCGCAGTCAGAAATATATTTTTGTAATCTCATTTCTTCCATTGTAATTCCTCATAACACAAAAAATGACATTGTGGTTATAACTTTAATAAAATAAAAATCGTAGGGGACGATGACCACATCGTCCCGCAATTTAGCACATATTTGAGATTTTGTGACAATTCTGCTTTAAAATAATTACAGATTAGAAGCAGTCTTTTCTTGAAAGATTAAGTCTGCCCTTATCGTCCAGCTCAAGAACCTTAACCTTAATTTCGTCGCCGACATTTACAACATCTTCAACCTTTTCAACACGCTTAGAGTCAAGCTTTGAAATGTGAACAAGACCCTCCTTGCCGGGTGCTATTTCAACAAACGCACCAAAGGACATGATTCTTGTAACCTTACCTGTGAAGACCGTGCCGGGTTCGGGATCAAACGCAATAGCTTCTACAAGCGACTTTGCTTTAAGACCTGCATTCTTATCGATAGCTGCAATAAATACTGTTCCGTCGTCCTCGATATCAATTTTTGCACCAGTTTCAGCAGTAATTGCCTGAATAACCTTGCCACTCTTACCGATAACATCACCTATCTTTTCAGGGTCAATCTTAATGGTAATCATCTTGGGGGCATATTCAGAAACTTCTGCTCTAGGTTTGTCAATAGCCTTGAGCATTACTTCATCAAGGATGTAGTCACGACCTTTATGAGTCTGAGCAAAAGCAGCCTTGATAATTTCGGGAGTAAGACCGTCAATCTTAAGGTCCATCTGAATTGCAGTAATACCTTTCTTAGTACCTGCTACCTTAAAGTCCATATCGCCAAAGAAGTCTTCAAGACCCTGAATGTCAATCATTGTCATCCATCTGTCGCCCTCTGTGATAAGACCGCATGAAATACCGGCAACAGGGGCAGTAATCGGAACGCCTGCATCCATAAGAGCAAGAGTTGAAGCACAGATAGAACCTTGAGAAGTAGAGCCGTTTGAGGAAACTACCTCAGAAACAAGTCTGATAGAGTAGGGAAAGTCCTCAACTGTTGGAATTACAGGCACAAGGGCACGCTCTGCAAGAGCACCGTGACCGATTTCACGTCTTCCGGGACCTCTTGAAGGCTTTGTTTCACCGACAGAGTAGGAGGGCATGTTGTAGTGATGCATGTATCTCTTGTATTCTTCCTCATCAATACCGTCAAGTAGCTGCTGCTCGCCAACAAGACCGAGAGTAGCAACAGTAACAACCTGTGTCTGACCTCTTGTGAACATAGCAGAGCCATGAGTTCTGTTAAAAAGACCAACTTCTGCAGCAAGAGGACGAATTTCATCAAGAGTTCTGCCGTCTACACGCTTTCCGTCGTCAAGAAGCCATCTTCTTACAACGAACTTCTGGAGCTTGTAAAGACATTCTCCCATTTCTGCCTTTCTGTCCTCACCAGGATACTGCTCTGTAACAAACGCATCAACTTCAGCATAAACAGCGTTAAGTCTGTCTTCACGAATATTTTTGTCGGGAGTATCAAGAGCGTATCTAATCTTTTCAATGGCAAAGTCAGCTATTTTGTCGTAAAGGTCATGGTCAACATCGCAGCTGGGGTAATCAAACTTTTTCTTACCAACCTCAGCCTGAACATGCTCAATAAACTTAACAATCTCAGTGTTTACTTCATGAGCCTTCATAATCGCATCAAACATTGTGTCGTCGGGAATTTCCTTACCGCCTGCTTCAATCATTACAACCTTTTTAGCAGATGAAGCAACAGTAAGTTCAAGAGTACTTTTTGCTCTCTGTTCAGCTGTGGGGTTGATAATAATTTCGTCATCAACCATACCAACAAATACGCTGGACACAGGACCATTCCAGGGAATATCGGAAATGGAAAGAGCAAGTGAAGCACCTATAAGACCTGTAACTTCGGGTGAACAGTCAGGATCAACCGAAAGAACAAGTAAATTAAGAGTAACGTCGTTTCTCAAATCCTTAGGGAAGAGAGGACGAATAGGTCTGTCAATAACTCTTGAAGTAAGAATTGCCTTTTCGCTGGGCTTGCCCTCTCTCTTAAGGAAAGAGCCGGGGATTTTACCAACAGCATAAAGTCTTTCTTCAAAGTCAACGGAAAGGGGAAGGAAGTCAATTCCTTCTCTTGGTGAAGCACTTGCTGTAGCTGTAGCGAGAATAGCTGTATCACCGTATCTTACAAGACAAGAGCCGTTTGCCAGCTGTGCAATCTTACCTGTTTCAACGGTAAGCTTTCTGCCGGCAAGGGTAGTAGAAAATACTCTGTAGTTTTCAAACATTTTTGTTTCCTCCTTGAATTTTTAATTTCTGTGCCGCGGAGGACATGATAGGTAAATTTTGCACTTAATTCCACATCTGACAACTTGTATAGGTGCAGAATTAAATGCCAAAGATACCAAAGAATGTCCGTCACGACAAGTGCCTTAAGACGAAATTGAGGGCGAAAAAGCATATCGCCAATTCGCCCGCATTTTGTTATTACTTTCTGAGGCCGAGCTTTTCAACGATTGCACGGTAACGCTCAATGTCAACCTTTGTAAGGTAAGCAAGAAGATTTCTTCTGTGGCCTACCATCTTAAGAAGACCGCGTCTTGAGTGATGGTCGTTGTGATTTGCCTTGAGATGCTCGTTGAGAGTGTTGATTCTGTAGGTAAGTACAGCAATCTGTACTTCGGGAGAACCAGTGTCGCCCTCGTGAGTCTTGTACTGTTCAATGATGCTCTGCTTCATTTCTTTTGTAAGCATTGTGTTTTCCACCTTTCATAAATTTATTTGTAATCCCGAAAACTTAGCATATGGCAGGTGAATACCTCTTAACTCAAAACGAGTAAGGCTTAAATCCATAAACAAAGTGATGGGAAATTACGCTTACTGTAGAAGTATACCACAAACAAATATAAAAGTAAAGTCTTTTTAAAAATTATTATTAAATTTTTTGTGAACATCAATACTTCATTTTTTTCTTTTTCATACGTCTTATAAATGTAATAATAATGAGAATTATAAGTGCAAGTCCAAGAATGATGCCTACAATAACAAGCTCGCTTATGTCAAGAGCACTTCTGACTTCAATCCAGCTTGAGTCGTAAAGAGAGTTTATCTCACCTGAAAGAGCAGTATAGCTCTCAGCTTTTTCAAGCTGGGTATCAGTGGGATAAATTCTTTCATCAATTTCAACAAGCTTTGCTGCTTGTGTGTGGGGGGTGAAATAGCAGATGTACTCACAGTTGGCAACGGCAATATCAGTTTCACAAAGGAAATTGATAAATGCTTCT
>JAGBCG010000094.1 GCA_017938055.1 Clostridia bacterium | reverse complement strand
TTACACCAAGGTCAAGCTGTACCTCAGTGGGTGTAACTGCTGTAACGATACCCTTTACGGTTTCTCCTGTGCGAAGTCTTTTGAAGGACGCGTCAAGCATCTCCTCAAAGCTCATGCTGTCATTGATTTCTGTGTTCTGCATTTTGTTTGTTTCACCGGAATTAAGTATATGCAATACTCCGGCTTTTACCTCCTCTAATATATCATCGGGTGTTGATGCACCCGCTGTTATCCCTACGGTGAAAAACTCAGATTTCCGCGGAAATGTGCTTTTATACAAAGCTACAATTCCGTTTTTGTCAAGCTCGTCCGCCTTTTCCACAAGAAATGTATTCTTACAATGTTCCAACGAAATATCAAACAATTTCTTCGTGTTTGAGCTTTTTCGTCCTCCCACCACAAGCACACAATCGCTTTGTGAAGCAATGCTGACAACCTCATTTTGTCTTTTTTCCGTAACATTACATATTGTATCAAATATTTTTGATTTTGTATATAGTTTTTCCGCAACTTTCTGACAATTTACATATTTTTCATTATTATATGTGGTTTGTGACGTCAGCACGAAACATTCTTCATTGTTTATTAATTTTCCCTTTACACTTTCCAGCAATTCTCTCTCATCCGAACACACAACAGCCTGACAATGAGAGTAGCTTTTTGTACCTATCACTTCAGGATGAGCCTTATCTCCCATTATAACGCACAGCTTTGCTTGCTTTGTGTTTTTATCCACAATGTCATGTATTCTCAGGACATACGGGCATGTTGCATCCACATACTCAAAGCCCGCTTTATCAAGATACTCTATCAATTCTTTTTTTACTCCGTGAGCACGGACAACAAGAATTATATTATCCTTATCTTTTTCAAGGCTTTGAAGCTCGTCTTCTTGTATACAATAAATATTATCCTTTTCAAGACGCTCAAGAAATACTCCGTTATGTATCAGTTCTCCTATGGAATAAATTCTTTTGCCACTTTTTTTACGCAGTTCCAGCACCGTGTCCACAGCACGTCTTACACCAAAGCAAAAGCCTGCGTTTTCTGCACAAATAACCTTTACTTGTTTATTTTTCCCCATCATTCAAATCCTCTGCCTGCTTACAGAGTACACACACTCTTTCAAAAACTTCATTTGACACTCTTTCGTATTCTTCCCTTGATGAACTTTCCATATTCAACGAATCAAATGACACAGGCTCTCCTATTACAACATATACCTTTTTAAACAGCTTTACTGTATAGTCTTTTGTGTAAAGACCTATTGGCAGCACTGTTGCTTTTGAGTGCTTTATCATCATGGCAATACCACTTTTGACCTCTGTATTTTCAGGCAAAACACCGGGATATCTTGTTCCTTGCGGAAACATAAAAATACTTTCTCCGTTTTTAAGTATTCCAAGAATTGTTTTCATTGCCATAAAGTCATTTGTGCCTCTGTCGATAGGCTCAACTCCCAGCCACTTTAAAAGTGTTTTGAGCACCGGCACTTTGAACAGTTCCTTTTTTGCCACAAATGTAATAGGTCTTTTTGTGCAAACTGCGAGAATTACCGCATCCCAGTTTGACATGTGATTTGCACAGTATATTGCTGCTCCATCAATTTTCTCATTTTCTTTTCCTATAATTTTAACTCGAAAAAGCAGTCTGAACAAACCGCTGAGAAACCAGGTTACAAAGTTATAAAAGCCCATGGATTTTTTCATTTATTATTTCTACCACCTTATCAACATTTTGCTCTACAGAAAGAAGCGAATTATCAAGCATTACCGCATCCTCTGCCGGTTTACAGGGTGCTGTTTGTCTTTCCGAGTCATTTTTATCACGAAGCACCATATCATTCAGCACTTGCTCATAAGTAACTTGCTTGCCTTTTTCCAAAAGCTCCTTATATCTTCTCATTGCTCTGCTTTCTGGCGAAGCAAACATAAAGATTTTAACATCCGCATCAGGCAGAACCACCGTTCCTATGTCTCTGCCATCCATAATTACATTATTCTTTCTTGCAAAGTCCCTTTGCATTTCAAGAAGAAACTGGCGGACCTTAGGAAGTGCTGACACAGCCGAAGCATACATGCTCATCTGGGGGGTTCTTATATCCTCCGAAACATCCTCATCTGACAGGAAAACATGCTGTGTTCCGTCCACCCATTTAAGTTGAATATCTATCTTTGAAAAATTTTCGGCAAGTGTTTTTTCGTCATTTGGATCAATGGAATTTTTCTTTGCAAAAAGTCCCACAGTCCTGTATATTGCTCCTGTATCAACATACAAAAAGCCTATTTTCTTGGCAACCGCCTTTGCGATTGTACTCTTTCCTGCTCCCGAAGGGCCGTCTATTGCTATACTGTACATATTCTTTCCTTTCCGCTTTTTTGAAAAAAAGCTTGGCAAAAAACTTTAATTGGCTGACGCCGATTTTCCTGCCGTATATCCCGTACAAAAAGCTATTTGCAAATTAAAGCCTCCTGTATAGGCATCTACATCAAGTATTTCTCCTGCAAAATACAGATTTTCTATTATTTTTGACTCCATTGTTGAGGGATTTACTTCTTTGACGTTTACTCCTCCGCTTGTTATAATTGCTTCCTCTACGGGACGAAAGTCCTCAACTTCAATCTTAAAGCATTTAAGGTTTTCAAGAATTGTCCTTCTTTGCTCTTTAGTAAGCGTATTTGTTTTTACTTCCTTTGCTATGCCGCATTTTGTAAGAAACGGAACTATCATTTTTGACGGCAGCAAATCGCACATGGCATTATCCATATTTTTATTACTATATTTTTCAAAGTCTGACAAAAGACGCCTGTCAAGTGTTTTTTCATCAAGCGACGGCTTTAAATCTATACACAGCAAATATCTTCCACAACTCATATCACGCATATGTGAGGATGCACTCAGTACCAAAGGTCCCGAAACTCCAAAATGAGTAAACAGCATTTCTCCCATTTCCTTATACAACGGTTTTTTCTTTTTGCTGTCCATAACAGTAAGCACTACGTTTTTAAGTGAAAGTCCCATCATATCCCTGCAACACTTATCCTTACTTACAAGCGGCACAAGGCTGGGCTTTATTTCCTTTATAGTATGCCCCACATTTTTTGCAAATGTATATCCATCTCCGTCAGAGCCTGTTACAGGATAGGATGCTCCGCCTGTACATATGATGCATCTGTCAAAAGCATGACTTTTTCCGTCCTCAGTTACTATCTTAGAGAAAACACCATCCTCAGCTACAACATCTGCAACCTTTTTATTGACTACCGTCACATTTTGCTGTTGAAGCTTTGATTTCAACACCCTTAAAATGTCTATTGACTTATCTGACACAGGAAACACCCTGTTTCCTCTTTCCACCTTTAACGGTGTTCCTGACCCGCTGAAGAATTCCATGACCTTTTCAGACGGAAATGCACTATAGGAGGCATACATGAATTTTGAGTTAACAGGCACGTTTGCAAGAAATTCCTCAAGACTGCAATCGTTTGTTACGTTACATCTTCCCTTGCCTGTTATAAGCAGCTTTTTGCCAAGATATGCATTATCAAAGTATTTTTCCTTATCAATCACCTTTTGGCTCTTATTCTTTTCAAACAGTGTTACATCCGCACCGTTCTGAGCAGCAGTTATTGCCGCCATCATTCCTGACGGACCGCCTCCCACAACTGCAATCTTTACATTATTTTGTGCCATTTTCATATACGTCATATTCTTCCCAGATTTTTTCAAGGTCATCAAAGGTTTCTTTTATTGTGTCCTTTTTCTTTCTTCCTATTGCCGCTATAAGTGCGTTTATTATGCTTAAAGGAGCAACAAGCGAATCAACGAATGATGCCATGTCGCTCTTTGCATACAGCTTTGAATCGGCATATGAAGAAATAGGTGATGAGTCTGAATCAGTAATGGCTATCACGCTTGCTCCCTTTTTCTTTGCAAACTCTGCTGCAAGCTTTGTTCGGCTTGAATAACGCGGAAAAGATATTGCTACAAGCACATCGCCCTTGGTAATACGGAAAATCTGCTCAAAAAGTTCATTTGTACTGTTGGAAAACAACAGTTTTACGTTTCCAAACATATAGCACAGATAATGGTTGAGAAAGTCTGCAAGCATACTTGATGAGCGTATACCTATTATAAAAATATTTTTTGCCTGACAAATTGTATCCACTGCCTGATTAAAGGAGGCTTTATCAAGATTTGACAGCGACTCCTTAATATTATTCATATCTGCAGTGAGTATTCCCGTTGCAACATTACTGTCCGAGAGCATATTGTGGGAAACGTCTATTCTCTGCACAGCTGTCAGCTTTGAACGCAGGCTTTGCTGAAGTACACTTTGAAATTCCGGATATCCCGAAAAACCAAGCTCCAGTGCAAATCTTACAACCGTAGACTCAGAAACTCCTATTGCCGCACCAAGCTTTGTTGCAGTAAGGTATGCCGCAATTTCTCCCGATTTTTTTATATAGGTAGCTATCAGCTTATGGCTTTTTGACATTTCAGGCAAATGTTCTTCCATAAGCTCAAACAAATCTTTACGCATTTTACGCACCTCTGTTCTAAATAAGTATACAACAGTACAAGCTATATTATCGCATCAATTTTATTTTTTGTCAAGTATTTTTGTTGTTTATTGACATATGCTTTGTTTTATTATATAATGTAAAAAATAAGAATTGAGATAACGGAGAGAAAGATTTGAGCACCTTAAAGCTTCCCGAAAATTTCACACACAGAATGAAATTACTTCTTGGCGACAGTTATGAAAGCTTTATTAACGAGCTTGAAAACGGAGAGCCGTCCAAGGCTTTATTTTTACGGGATATTTTATCCGATTCAATAAAGCAAGAATTAAAAATGACGAAAATTCCTTTTTCGGATTACGGCTATTATTTTGACTATGACGGCATAGGCAACACGCCCTTACACCATGCGGGTGCTTTTTACATTCAGGACCCGTCAGCAATGGCAACTGTTTCGGCTGTCAGTCACTTAGAATTTTCAAACGTGCTTGACTGCTGTGCATCTCCGGGCGGAAAAACTCTGTATGCCTCACTTTGTGCAAAGGACGGCGGCATGCTTGTTTCCAACGAATACAACGTATCAAGGTGCAAAACGCTTGTGGGAAACATTGAGCGTTTCGGCATAAAAAACGCCGTTGTCACAAATTATGACATGACACAAAGAAACGGTTTATCTGAGATATACGGCGGATTTTTTGACCTTGTTATATGCGACGCTCCCTGCAGCGGTGAGGGAATGTTCAGAAAATACCCACAAGAAGCCATTGGGGAATGGAGTGTTGAAAACGTCAGAGTTTGCAGTGAACGTCAAAGCAAAATTTTAGATGTTGCATGCGAGCTTGTTACAAACGGCGGAATATTACTGTACTCAACATGCACATTTTCTCTTGACGAAAACGAAAAGCAAGTAGATGCTTTTCTCAGAAAGCATCCTGATTTTTCCCTGATTCCTGCAAGTGAACAGGTTTGCAAGGTAACAGCAAACGGTTATTGCTTTGACGGGTGTGACGAAAGTATACGTTTATGCCGTCGCTTTTATCCACACCTTTCAAAAGGCGAGGGACAGTTTATTGCCGTTCTTCAAAGAAACAGCAGCTCATCCGAGCCGTCAAAAAAAAGCAAGTATTCACCCCCATTATCAAAGCCCTCTGAGAGTGAAATAAAAGCCTTGCGTGAATTTACCGACAAGGCTTTGCTCAGCTTTGACTTTTCAAAGGTATTTAAACACAACGAAAATCTTGTTTACATTGACTTTGACGGAAAAATACCGCAGAATAAGGTATTCTCCTGCGGTGTGAAGCTGGGTAATGTTGAAAAAAACAGATTTATCCCCCATCATCATCTATTCAGATGCTTTGGTAATTCCTTCAAAATCAAAGTGGATTTATCGCTCTTTGCTGACAAAGCCTTAAAGTATCTGCACGGC
>JAGBCG010000007.1 GCA_017938055.1 Clostridia bacterium | reverse complement strand
TACATATATTTCTCCCGCAGTTTCGCTGTTGATGCTTGCCAAAAAAGCTTTATTATATGTAAAGCAGGAAAAATCAAACTCAAATACACAGCTATCAGTTTTTTTTAAGCTATAGCTGTCACCGTGAAAGCATTCCTTTACAAAATCAGCTCTGTGAAGAAATTCGTTTCCATCAGCAACTCCCACTATACTCATTTCTATCTCTGTGCACGCAGACGTGTCCAACGAAGTCACCGTCACCCTTGACAACGGCGAAATTCCTGCCCTTAATGCAGACATAGAAAAATATGGCATTGTTAATGCATTTAATGAAATGTTTGACGGCTTTGAACCGTTATTCATAATCCAAAATCTCCTTTAAAGGCATTTTTTCCATTTTACACAACTATACAAAATATATAATACCACTTTTTTTTGAAGAAAGCAACAACAAAACAGCTCTTTTTTTACAATTTTATTTATAATTGCAAAAAAATTAGTTGCCACATGCTCAGTGACAACCAAAAAATCAACAAATTACAATCATATGTAAATAACTTCGGTTATGTAACAGGACGGCAAAAGCTCATCCCTGTGTTATTCAACCTTTATACTCCTTACACATACAGTTTTTACAGCCGCCATTTTTGGAACATTCCTCGAAATTTCCGCAATTAAACATTCTGTCACTTCCTGATATAAGTCTTACAACCGACGTGTTTTTACCTATTACATGGCAATATCTTTCAACTTCTTCATAGCCTTGTTCAAGATTCTTTTTCACAAAAAATTCCTCCGCATGTATATATAGTACCTTTAGTATATGCACACATTGGAGGAAATATTCCATTTAGTAAATATTTTTACATTTCTTTAAGTGCCGAATCATCCACAAGCTTATATCCGTCAACACCCGCTCTTTGCATTGCACCGAAAATCCTGTACTTTATTCCTTTATTTTCTTTATCAAGCTGCGTCAAAAGCTGCTTTATATTCTCCCTGTCAGAATTTTTATCTGCAGGACACGGACTTTGAAGAACAGGCAAATCAGAATGGTTGATAAAATACCGTATGTCCTTTTCAGGTACATAAACAAGTGGGCGAAGAACTGTTATATCCATTCTGTCAAGGTATGTGACGGGAGAAAAGCAGCCTATTCTTCCCTCATTGAACAAATTCATCATAAAGGTTTCTACCGCATCATCAAAGTGGTGACCAAGTGCTATTTTATTACATCCAAGGCTTTTTGCGTATGTATGAAGTGCCCCTCTTCTCATTCTTGCACAAAGAGAGCAGGGATTTTTTTCTTTTCGTACATCAAATATTATCTTTGCAATATCTGTTTCAAAAAGCGTAAAATTCACTTCAAGCTGCCTGCACAAATCCCTTAGTTTTTCGTAGCCTTGCTTTATTTCGCTTTCGTTTCCAAAGCCTGCCTTATAAAAGCCCGGGTCCATAGAAATAACTTCAATTTCAAATTTCTTTGGATAAAACTTTTTAAGATTTGCCAATGCACAAACAAGTGCCACCGAATCTTTTCCGCCTGAAAGGCCTACTGCTATTTTATCGCCGTCCTGTATCATTTCGTAGTCATCAACGGCTCGTCTTGTGTAGCTGAGTATTCTTCTTGTATTAAACGAAAATTCCATTTTAAAACTCCGCCGTTTCATAATCTTTTCCTTTTTTCATATAATGTATTAACGTCTTTTCTCTGGAGGATAATTATGAAGCGTCAATCTTTCAAATACATATTTTTTCTTAATTTACTTTTTATTGCAACATGTGCTGTTATGACATTTTTCTCGCACAAAAGCTCTCAAAATCTTGTCCCTGCAAGTCTTACAACACCCATTATGAACAGGGGCTTTGAACAGCAGAGCTTTTGCCAAGGTGCAGCAGCTGCTGTGATTCTCGATGGGAACAGCGGTGCTGTGCTTTACGAAAAAAATGCTTCTCTACGGCTTCCCATGGCAAGCACTACCAAAATCATGACAGCTTTGACAGTGATAAACAACGCCGATGTTAATGCTGTGATTGAGGTAGACAAAAAAGCCGCGGGTGTTGAAGGCTCATCAATTTATCTTAGAGCGGGAGAAAAAATCTCCGTTCTTGATTTGCTGTACGGTCTTATGCTGGAATCAGGAAATGATGCAGCAACTGCTCTTGCCATTGGCTGTTTTGGCAGTGAAAAGGCATGTGTTGACAAAATGAACGAGCTTTGTCATTCCCTCGGTCTTATCGACACCCACTTTGACAATGTCCACGGTCTTGACAGCGACAGTCACTACACCACCGCCTACGAGCTTGCAAGAATCACAAGTGAAGCTTTAAAAAATCCTCTTTTTAAAACCATCACGTCCACCAAAAATTATACTACATCCTCGGAAAATCCAAAATTCTTTTCAAATCACAACAGGCTTTTACGCAGTTATGACGGTACT
>JAGBCG010000093.1 GCA_017938055.1 Clostridia bacterium | reverse complement strand
GGTGCAAAAATTATCACAGCCATACATTATTGAAACATAAGCTTTTATATCGCTCTGTCTTGACACCGGCACGCCCTCAACCATAGGATAATCCTTTTCGTCGACATAAAAGCGTCGTCTTTTATTTATAAGCACATCACACAATATTTCACTCAGTCTGTGAAGCATATTTGTTCCTGCAACAAAATCTACATACGGGTATTTATGCTTTATTTCGTCCACCCTGTCCTCTTTGCTTACCATACAGCCCCACAAGCCGACAAGCAGGTATTCATTGTTTTGCTTTAATCGTTTCAGCTGTCCGGTTTTTGAAAGTGCCTTAAGCTCTGCATGCTCACGCACAGCACAGGTGTTATAAATTATAAGGTCAGCCTTTTCAATATCATCAGTTTTCTGATATCCCAGCATCAATGCCGTTCCAAGCAGTCTTTCACTGTCTGCTTCATTTTGCTGACAACCGAAAGTTGCAATATACACCTTTAATGCCTGTCCTTTTTTTTGTGCAATATCACAAACAAGGCTTTTTGCAAGGTCGGTATACTTTTGTATCACAAGGCTATCAGCCGTGTTTTCTTTTGTATTTATCATTACTTCAAGCCTTTCGCCATTTTTTCAAGCTGTTGGGGAGTAAATTTATATATTTTATCGCAAAACTGACAGGAAACCTCTATTTCCTTACCCTCATTTATCATATCCTCAAGCTCATCCTTACCAACGCTCATCACCGCTTTTTCAACTCTCTGTCTTGTACAGTCGCAGTGATATGAAACGTCAGCCTCGTCAAAAATATCAAACTCAATATCTCCCAGAATTTCTTTTATATATTCTTCATTTGTCTTTCCGCTTGAAAACATTTGTGACACAGGCGGAATAAGAGGTAGTCTTGCTTCAAGCTTATCAATGAACGCATCCTCTGTTCCAGGAAGAAGCTGTATCATAAAGCCTCCTGCAGATTTGCAGGTATAGTCATTTCCTACAAGAACTCCAAGTGCACATACCGTTGGTGTCTGTTCGCTTGTTGCAAAGTACTGTGTAAAATCCTCTGCAATTTCACCCGAAACTATCGGCACAAGTCCGCAGTAGGGTTCGCCTTTTCCCATGTCCTTTACCACACTCATTGTTCCTTTTCCAACAGCACCCGCAACATCAAGCTTTCCCTTTGAATTAAGAGGTAAATCCGCCTGTGGATACTGTACAAAGCCCTTTGTGTTTCCGTAATAATCGGAAACTGCAAGAACTTTTCCGCACACACCGTCACCGTTAAAGGTTACTGTAACGGTATCCTCCTTGTCTTTTAGCATAATTCCCGTCATGGATGTTGCAGTAAGCACACGTCCAAGAGCCGCAGCTGCCGTGGGTGACAGGTTATGAATTTTTATTGCATCATTTACCATGGCTTTGGAATTTATGATAATTATTCTTGCACTTCCGCAGCGTGTCATGGCTCTTGTAATTGTATTATCTCTCATTTTGATTCTCCAAATTCGTTTTTGCTTTTTTACGGTTTTACGGCGACAAAAAATACTCTTTCGTCCTTATTCTCATCTGCCTCATTAAAGTCAACGTCACCGAACGCTTTAACATTCTCAAAACCAGACGTTTTTAAGTATGACATAATATTTTTCAAGGTATACATTCTTTCTCTTTTTTCTTCGTCGCTTCTTTGATACAGTCCTTGCTCATTCTCTGTGAAAAAGGACAGGTAAAACTGGCAGATTTTCGTTTTTTCATCATAAAAATTCTGCCATGCACACAATACGCCCTCGTCCTCAAGTATGTAGGCGTTTTCACCGTACACCTTTTCAAATTTATACTTTGAATTTATATCAAACACAAAAACGCCGCCATCAACCAGAATATTATATGCACTGTCAAAGCACGCTTTTACGTCTTTTGGTGTCAGAAGGCAGTTTATGCTGTCAAGAAAGCATATTACAGCCCCCGCTTTATTGGACGCAGTAAAGCTTCTCATATCCTGTTTTGTAAAAATCACGTTTTTACAGCCCGCTTCAAAAGCCTTATTATCTGCTATTGCCAGCATTTGCTCAGACAAGTCGCTTGCTGTAACCTTATAGCCACGCTTTTCAAGCTGTATTGCCACACTTCCCGTTCCACACGCTATTTCGCACACGTGCTTTACCTCTGTTTTGGGAAAGCTTTCAAAGCACTTGACGGAAAAGTGAGCAAAGCTGTCTGCATCAACGTCATTATTCAATCTGTCATAAACCTCCGAAAAGGTTGCTCCGTATGCTTCACTGCTCATATTCTATTTTTGACAAAGCTCTGGCATAACCATCGCTTCCGTATTTCAACGCTCTGTTAACACGGCTTATGGTTGCTGTGGAAAGCCCTGTGCTGTTGGCAATCTCAGTGTACTTCTTTCCCTCATCAAGCATATGTGCTGCCGCTATTCTCTTTGCCATTTCCTTTATTTCGGACGCTGTGCACAAGTCCTCAAACAAGTCATAACATTCCTCGATTGTTTCTAAAGATAAAATCGCTTTAAAGAGATTATTCACCATCGGGCTTTTAAGCTTTTCGTTCATTTTTTATCTCCCTTACAGTTTTTACGTTACGTTTTTGTATTTTTAGGCATAATATCACGTATACTTTATTATTATAACAACTTAAAGCAAAAAAGTAAAGACGTTTTTATGAATATTTTCAATAATAATTGGTAAAAACAAAAAGGTACGGAAAAAACCGCACCTTCTGCTTTATTCATCTGAATATAAAGCTTATTCAACTACGAACTTTTCAACAGATTTTACAAAATCATCGCAGTTATCGGAATAAACAGTAACCTCAATGGGCTTCATAAGGTCAAGGCTGAAAATACCCATTATGGATTTTGCGTCAACCAAGTATCTTCCACTTTTAAGGTCTACATCTCCGTCAAACATTGTAGCGATGGACACAAACTGCTTTACATCATCAAATGTTGAGAGCTTTACATTAAAGGTTTTCATATTTCAATTCCTCCTTTGAATTCGTTATGGCATTATTATACATTTAATTTTGCAAAAAGTCAATCATTTTTAAGACGAATATCAGGTTATTTATTTAAGTTTTTTTGTGCATATATCTTTACAGCTTAAAATTGTAACATTATTTTTTCATAATGTTTACAGATATGAATGAAAAATCTATTATAATATAAGCTGTTGGAATTTTTTAGTAAATAAATTTAGTTTAATCTACATTTATACAAAGAGGGATATTTATGGTTAAAGAATTTAAGAGAATTGGTGTTCTTACAAGCGGCGGTGATGCTCCCGGCATGAATGCTGCTGTCAGAAGCGTCGTAAGAAGTGCTATTTCAAGAGGCATTGAGGTTATGGGCATTTACTGTGGCTATAAGGGTCTTTTGGAAAACGATATGAAGCTTTTGGGAGTAAGAGATGTTTCCAATATTATAAATCACGGTGGTACAATGCTTTATTCGGCTCGCTGTGAAAAGTTTAAATCACAGGAGGGTGTAAAGGAAGCTGCCGAAAACTGTATTAAGAATAAAATTGATGGTATTGTAACCCTTGGCGGTGACGGTACTTTCAGAGGAGCTACTGACCTT
>JAGBCG010000006.1 GCA_017938055.1 Clostridia bacterium | reverse complement strand
TGCAGGTCTCAGATATGATGAATCCAACGGTGCAATCCTTGAGGATATGAAGCAGACAGGTGCACTTTTCGCAAGTGAGGAAATTGCCCATCAGTATCCACACTGCTGGAGATGTAAGAATCCGATAATTTTCCGTGCAACACCTCAGTGGTTCTGCTCGGTAGAATCCTTTAAGGATGAAGCTGTTAAGGATTGTGAAAGCGTACAGTGGCTTCCTGAGTGGGGCGGAACAAGAATGATTTCCATGATTCGTGAAAGAGCCGACTGGTGTATTTCACGTCAGAGAAAGTGGGGACTTCCAATTCCTGTGTTCTACTGCGAGGATTGTGGAGAAATCATTTGCAATGACGAAACAATAACCAAAATATCTGATATTTTCGCACAAAAAGGCTCAAATGCATGGTTTGATATGGAAGCGGCAGAGCTTCTTCCTGAGGGCTTTGTTTGTCCCAAGTGCGGAAAGACTCACTTTGTAAAGGAAACAGATACACTTGACTGTTGGTTTGACTCAGGCTCAACACACTTTGGTGTACTGGAAGGAAACGGCGATGCAACGTGGCCTGCTGACCTTTACCTTGAGGGTGCTGACCAGTACAGAGGCTGGTTCCAGTCATCACTTCTTACGGCTGTTGCAGCAAAAGGACAGGGAGCACCTTATAGACAGGTTTTAACACATGGCTGGGTTGTTGACGGCGAAGGAAAGGCGATGCATAAGTCACTTGGTAACTCGGTATATCCGGAGGATGTTATCAAGGTTTACGGCGGCGACCTTTTAAGACTCTGGGTTGCATCCAGTGACTATAGAGTTGACGTAAGAGTTTCTGATGCTATCTTTAAGCAACTTTCAGAAATATATAGAAAAATAAGAAATACATCCCGTATTCTTCTTGCAAATCTTGGAACACCTCAGGAGGATTTCGATCCCAATAAGGATATGATGAACCTCTGTGACTTAAGACCCATTGATAAGTGGATTGTTTCTCAGTTCAATGCTCTTTGTGACAGAGTAAAAAAGGCATATGACAGCTATGAATTTCATCTTATTTATCATGATATCCATAACTTCTGTACTATTGATTTGTCAAAGCTGTATGTTGATATTTCAAAGGACAGAGTTTATGTTGAAGCAAAGGACAGCAAGGCAAGAAGAAGTGCCCAGACAGCAATGTATTTTGTGCTTAACGGCCTTACAAGACTGATTGCACCAATCCTTTCGTTTACTGCTGAAGAACTCTGGCAGTTTATGAGCCATAAGGATTCTGATAACGTTGAGAGCGTATTTCTTAATGATTTACCTGAGTGTAAGCAGGAATATGCGTTTGAAGATGTGGCACAGGCTTATAATAAGCTGTTTGTATACAGAGATGACGTAATGAAGGCACTTGAAATAGCAAGAACGGAAAAGCTTATAGGTAAGAGCCTTGACGCTAAGGTTACAATCTATATTAAGGACGAAGAAACATATAAGTTCTTTGATAGCTTTAAAGAGGAGCTTAATGATATCTTCATTTGTTCAGAGGTTAAACTCAGCAAGGAAGAAAATGAAAAGGCATTCAGTGAAACTGAAACAGGAATTGCAGTTCTTGTTGAAGCGGCAGACGGTACTAAGTGTGACAGATGCTGGTACGTAAAGAACGACTGCACAGACCTTGGGGAACAGCAGCACCTGTGTGCAAGATGTGCTTCTATCGTAAAAGCATCCTTCCCTGAAATTCTTGCATGATGCTTGCTTGTTTTCTTGCTGCGATGGTTATAATAATTGACCAGCTGACAAAAATGTGTGTGCTGTCATCAATGGAACTGTCGCAGAGTATTCAGGTTATAAAAGATGTTTTGCATATAACATATGTGCAGAATAAAGGTATGGCATTTGGACTTTTTGCAAACAACAGAATGTTGTTCATGATACCCACAGTGATTTTGATAGCGGTGATTATCTTTACAATAGTAAAGTTTGGTAGAAAAAATAAACTGCTTGATATGGCAATGGGACTTGTTCTCGGTGGAGGAATAGGCAATATGATAGACAGAATTGCACGAGGCTATGTTGTTGATTTTGTTGATTTCTGTGCCTTTGACTTTTGGCAGTGGGTATTTAATGTGGCGGATGCAGCAGTGGTTGTTGGAGCATTTATGTTTGTGCTCGCAATGCTTACCGATAAAAAACTCTTTGTCGATGAAAAAATGGAAAGCGGTGAAGAGAATGAATAATGAGTTTGAAAATGTGCAGTTTTGCGTTGCCGAGAGCGGAGCAAGACTTGATGTGTTTGTCGCATCACAGTGTGAGATAACCCGAAATAATGCCCAAAAGCTTCTGGAAAAAGGTCTTGTTATGGTTGATGGTAAAGCGGTAAGTAAAAAGAGCTTTATAATCTGTCAGGGACAAAATATATCTGTGTCACTGCCACCGGTTGAAATGTGCAGTGCACAGCCGCAGAAAATTGACATTGAAGTGGTATATGAGGATGATGATTTGCTTGTGGTGAATAAGCCTCAGGGAATGGTAGTTCATCCGGCTCCGGGAAATCCTGATAAAACACTGGTTAATGCACTTATGTACTACTGTGACGGAAGACTCTCAAGTATTAACGGAGTTGTACGTCCGGGAATAGTTCACAGAATTGATAAGGATACAAGCGGTTTGCTTGTTGTAGCAAAAAATGATGAAGCACACAATATTCTGGCTCAGCAAATAAAGGAACATTCCTTTAAGCGTGTTTATAATGCGGTTGTGATAGGCGCGTTTAAGGAGTCTGAGGGAAGAATTGAGCTTCCCATAGGAAGACATCCTGTCAACCGTAAGAAAATGGCTGTGACGCAGACAAATTCAAAGTATGCTGTTACTAATTATAAGACACTTGAAATTTTCAGAGGATATTCACTGTGCGAATTTCGTCTAGAAACAGGACGGACTCATCAGATAAGAGTGCATGCATCACATTTGGGACATCCCGTTGTGGCAGACCCTCTGTATTCACCTCTTGAGGGAAAGAATCCATTTAACCTTGTAGGTCAGTGCCTTCATGCAAGGACACTTGGAATTGTTCATCCAAGGACGCAAGAGTATATGGAGTTCACCTCACCGTTGCCAACGCATTTTGAAGCAACTCTTGAAAAATTGCGAAAGAATTATATATAATTGTTTACCACTGGAGGAAGTGTAATGGATAAGATTAAACTTATGAAGGTTGCCAATGAAATCCGTAAGGGTGCATTGACTGCTGTGCACTGTGCGGCATCCGGTCATCCCGGCGGCTCGTTGAGTATTGCGGATATTCTTGCATATCTGTACTTTGAAGAAATGAATGTAGACCCAAAAAATCCTAAAATGGAGGACAGGGACAGACTTGTTCTGTCAAAGGGACACACTTCACCTGCTCTTTATGCAACACTTGCAGAAAAGGGCTTTTTCCCAAAGGAAGACCTGAAAACCTTCCGTCATAAAGACAGCTATCTTCAGGGACATCCCGATATGAAGAATATACCTGGTGTTGATATGTCCACAGGTTCACTTGGACTTGGAATTTCTGCAGCCTGCGGAATGGCACTGTCGGCAAAAATTTCAGAAAAATCTTATAGAGTGTATTCAATTCTCGGTGACGGTGAATCACAGGAGGGACAGGTTTGGGAGGCTGCCATGTTTGCAGCACACTATGGACTTAATAACCTGTGTATATTTGTAGATGTCAATGGTCTTCAGATTGACGGTCCGACAAGCGAGGTTATGAATCCTCAGCCTCTTGATGAAAAATATAAGGCATTTGGATGGAATGTTGCTGTAATTGACGGACATGATTTTGACCAGATTGATGAAGCAGTAAAGGCATCAAAAAAGTCGGATAAGCCTTTTGCAATTATATGTAAGACAGTAAAGGGAAAGGGCGTTTCCTATATGGAAAATCAG
>JAGBCG010000005.1 GCA_017938055.1 Clostridia bacterium | reverse complement strand
GCTTCCAAAACCGTCATTCATACCCATGCCGCCTCTGTAGTAGCCATTGCCTACAGTATCTGTTCCGTTTCCATTTCCAAGTGCACCCATACCGTAATCAACTACATTTTCTCCGTTTCTTATAGCATTGTCAATTCCACGCTTTGCATCATTTTTCATGTCTGTTCCCTTTCTCATTGAATCTCTTGAGCAGGAACAAAGCACTACTGTAAATATAGTTACTATCAACATCAAAAATAAAGATTTATTTAATTTCATAATTTTAAGCCTCCTTTAGACTCGTTTTTATTTTTTGCTTGTCGTTACGCTTATATTCTGAAATTTTCTTGCAGTTTTGCATTTTTTTGCATAAAAAAACCTCCGTAAAAAACGGAGGAATTTTTGCTTTTTGCGTATACTTTCTTATACAAGATATTTTTTAAGAGATTCGGGAATCTTTTCAACCTCTACAGATGCTGTCATAGTAAAGCTTACGTTTCTTTCTTCAAGAATCGGAAGCACTGCAAGTGCAAAGTTTTCAAATCCTGCCATATCTTCCGCACAAATCTTTAATGCTGAGTCAATAAACAAATCTGTAATGTCAAAGTTTGCACTCAATGCACCGCATACAAATCCGTATAACTTTTCAGCTGTATCTATAGAATATTCTGATATGTCAACCAGTCTTGTCTGTGGATTGATTTCATGAATGAGCTTTGTACCTTTTTCGATACATACAACGTTACCTGTGGTCTTTTCCTGAGCTGCGTTTACAAGTTCGATAAGGTGCTTTGTTTTTCCGGAACCCTTGAGTCCTGCGAAGATTTTTAACATAATGTGTTCCTCCTTATGGGTTATTTATCTATAAGAGTTTCCTCTAAGATTTCTTGTATATATATTACACTATTTTTTGATAAAAGTCAATAGTTTTTTAGTGAGAATATCCAAAAAAGTCTGTGTTTTTTCAAGTTTGTTACTTATGCACATATTGCAGACGTTTTTTTTGGTACTTGTTTTTAATTTTACAATTTTAAAACACATATGAATATTATTCTAAGGTGCGGCAAACAATAAAAAACGTAAATCCCACAAATTTCTAAAGGAAGGTAGACAAAATGAAAAAAAATTTTATTATTGCTTTATCTGTTTTATGCATCTTTTTACTTTGCAGCTGTAATTTTTCAGGAAGCGGCTCCGGTGACGGAGAAGTCGGTGTATTTTACTATACCTTCAGCGATACTTACATTTCAAGTGTGAGAAGTGCTATGGACAAGATGCTGGAAAATGCCGGTGTGAAATACAATGATTATGATGCTAATGGCAACCAGACAACCCAGACCGAACAAATACAAACTGCCATTGCAAAAGGAGCAAAGGCACTTATTGTTAATGTTGTTGACACAGGCTCTGACGACGCTGCGGTAAACATTATCAATATGGCAAAGGAAAAAGACATTCCTGTAATCTTCTTTAACAGAAGCGTGGACGACAGTGTTATTTCACAGTACGACAAGTGTATTTTTATAGGTACTGACTATGAAATGGCGGACACCTGCAGGGAGAAATGATTGGAAACTATCTTATTGAAAATTATGAAGAAACCGACCTTAATGGTGATGGCAGAATCAGCTACGTTCTCTTTAAGGGACAGGAGGGCAATATGGAAGCCATCGCAAGAACTCAATTTGCAACCCAGGATTGCGACAGAATTCTCGAAGAAAACGGATATGAACCTTTGATGTATTACGACCCCTCCAACAAAAACAAGTATCTTGTTGACCAGGACGGCTTATGGTCAAGTGCTGCAGCTACCAACTATATGGGTACAATCCTAGCTCAGTACAGCGAAAACTCAAACAACATGGTAGAGCTTGTTATTGCCAACAACGACGAAATGGCTCTTGGTGCAATCTCCGCACTCCAGAGTGCAGGCTACAATCTTGGAAACAACACAACCACCATTCCTGTTTTTGGTGTTGATGCCACAGACGGTGCAAAAAACGCCATTGCTGCAGGCTCTATGAAGGGTACTATCAAGCAGGATGCAGAGGGTATGGCACAGACAATGGTAAAAGTCCTTGACAACTATGTTAATGGGAGAACTGCCACAGACGGCATAAGCAGTGACAATCTTGAGGGCACACGCAAGGTCAACATTCCTTATGCACAGTACCTCGGAGACGATAAGTAATAGCAATTAATTCAGGAACGAGGTGCTTGTTTTGCAGCAAAATCAGGAAGTATTAAGAATGGAAAATATCACAAAGACTTTTCCCGGAGTAAAAGCTCTGCAGGACGTGTCCCTTACGGTAAGAAGAGGCACGGTACATGCCCTTATGGGTGAAAACGGTGCAGGAAAATCCACTCTCATGAAGTGTCTTTTCGGTGTGTACAAAAAGGACGGCGGCAGAATATTTCTTGACGGCAAGGAGGTGGACTTCAAAAACTCCGCTTCCGCCCTTGAAAACGGCGTGGC
>JAGBCG010000092.1 GCA_017938055.1 Clostridia bacterium | reverse complement strand
TCTTGAAATCTGCATTACCGCATCATAAGGGAGCGTCCCAAATGGGACGCTCTCGTCGGTGTCGGAAACATATATTTCAAAATCAAGACCTACATTACTTAGTATTTCTTTGCGTCTTGGGGATTTTGAAGCAAGTATAAGACCGATATCCATAATTAATACAAAGGATACTTGTCACAGAGCTTTGTTACCTCAGCTCTGATATAATCCGCTTTTTCTTCAAATTCCGTTGCAACGAGCTTAAAGAGCTTTGCTATTGTTCTGAAGTCGTCTTCAACAAATCCGCGTGAAGTAGCCGCTGCAGTACCCACTCTTACACCGCTTGTAACAAAAGGCTTTTCGGGGTCATTGGGAATTGCGTTTTTATTAACTGTGATATACACTTCGTCAAGACGCTTTTCAAATTCCTTACCTGTTACGCCAAAGGGACGAAGGTCAACAAGTCCAAGATGATTGTCCGTTCCGCCGGAAACAAGCTTGAAGCCCTCTTCAAGAAGAGCATCCGCAAATGCCTTCATGTTATTTACAAGCTGAGTCTGATACTGCTTGAATTCAGGCTTTAGAGCCTCACCAAAGCAAACAGCTTTTGCTGCAATAATGTGCATAAGAGGACCGCCCTGAGTACCGGGGAATATTGACTTATCAATCTGCTTTGCATATTCCTCTTTGCAAAGAATAAGACCGCCTCTTGGACCTCTCAGGGTCTTATGAGTAGTGGTGGTTACAACGTCTGCAAAGGGAACAGGACTTGGATGCAGGCCTGCCGCAACAAGACCTGCGATGTGAGCCATGTCAACAACGAAAATAGCATTTACTTTCTTGGCAACTTTTGAAATTCTTTCAAAATCAATTATTCTTGGGTAAGCAGAAGCACCTGCAATAATAAGCTTCGGCTGACATTCTATAGCAATTTTTTCCATTTCGTCATAGTCAATAAAGCCCTCGTCATTTACACCATAAGGAACTATGTTAAAGAACATACCCGAAATATTCACGGGACTTCCGTGAGAAAGGTGTCCGCCGTGTGCAAGATTCATGCCCATAACAGTGTCACCGGGCTTTAAAAATGCGGTAAATACAGCAAGATTTGCACTTGCTCCAGAATGAGGCTGTACGTTTGCATGCTCTGCACCAAAAAGTCTGCAGGCTCTTTCTCTTGCAATTTCTTCTGCAATGTCAACACATTCGCAACCGCCATAGTATCTCTTTCCGGGATATCCTTCTGCATACTTGTTTGTGAGCACACTGCCCATAGCACTGAGAACTGCCTCGGACACTATGTTTTCGCTGGCAATAAGCTCAATGTTTCTTCTCTGACGGCCAAGCTCAAGTTCAATAGCCTTTGCTACCTCAGGGTCTTTATCCATTAAAAAATCGAGATTTTCCTTAACCATTTTTTTGTTCCTTCCTTTTTCATGCTATAAATATAATATTATATAATTAAATATTGAAAACTAAATAAATCTGTACTTTATCCTTATGGCTTTTCCGTCGGGATAATCCTTTAGCTCGCCTTGACCTATAAAGCGTTTATCAAAGCTGTATACTCTGCAGGTGCCTTCCTTGAAAAATTCCTCTTTTATACCTAACTTGGAAATATAAATTTCACAGCCGTTAAGGCAAAGCTTTGTGTAAAATTCGGGCAAGGTCACCTGTGGAAGATGAGAAAACAGCGATTGGGCGGGAATAAGCAATTTTTCTATCTCTTTGCTTTTTCCGTCAAGATAAAGTTTTTCCAGCTTATCAAGGTCCACACTGTCTTCTTTTTTAAATGAACCGCAAACTGTTCTTTCAAGGCTGTACATGCAAGCGGGAACTCCAAGTTTTTTTCCTATGTCCTCGCAAAGAGTGCGTATATACGTTCCTTTTGAACAGCTTACATTTATTATAAAATCAGTAACGCTCTGGCGGCTCAATACGTCAAGCGAGAATATTTCAATTTCTCTTGACTGTCTTTCCACCTCTATACCCTGTCTCGCAAGGTCATATAGCCGTTTTCCATCAATCTGTATGGCACTGTACATGGGAGGTATCTGCTTAATCTTTCCAACAAAAGCCTTTGCTGCATTTTCAAACTCAAGGTCTGTGATATTTACTGTGTCACAGCTTTGAATAATTCTACCCGTAACATCTCCCGTATCCGTGGCTATGCCAAGACGTATGCCTGCAATATAGGTTTTGTTGTGGTCAGACAGCTTTTCCTGCATAACAGCAGCTTTACCGATAAGAAGCGGAAGCACACCCGTTGCCATAGGGTCAAGCGTTCCTGCATGACCGATTCTCTTGGTTGAGCAGAATTTCTTCACCCTTGCAACCACCGCAAAGGATGTCATTCCTGCAGGTTTATACACATTCAGAATACCGTCCATTATTCTTCGGCATCCTTTAACTCATCAAGATTTTCGTCTATATTTTCTTCGCCGCTCTTTTGCTTGTTAAAGCCGATAACCTTTACATCTTCTCTTGAATACGGCTGTGCCGCAGCTTCAGGCGAAAGGTCAAGTGCAACCTTTACTGTGCCTTTAAGTGCATTGCGTTCAACCACATGACCTTTTCCGTCAGGAGTTTCCACAATGCTTCCTACCTTTGGAGTTCTTGCGTTTTCCTCCTCATACACTCTGTCCTCATATCTCAGGCAGCACATAAGCTTTCCGCAAGCACCGGAGATTTTGGACGCATTAAGGGATAAGCTCTGGTCCTTTGCCATTTTTATTGACACCTGTGCAAAGTCGCCAAGGAAAGTATTACAGCAGTTTGCTCTGCCGCACACACCAATTCCCCCTATTGCCTTTGCTTCGTCACGCACACCAATCTGTCTTAACTCAATTCTTGTTCTGAATACCCCCGCAAGCTCCTTTACAAGCTCACGGAAATCTATTCTCGTTTCAGCCGTAAAGTAGAAAAGCAACCGTGAGTTATCAAAGGTGTATTCAACATATATAAGGTTCATTTCAAGCCCCAGCTTTTCAACCTTTTCTTTAAATACACCCTCTGCATGTGCCTCAAGCTCTCTGTTTGCAATATGCTTTTGGGTATCCATTTCGGTAGCTATTCTTTCGATTTGCTTTAAGGGAGAGGTGAGAGAATTGCAGGGAACAAATCTGTTTGAAATTGCAACATATCCGTACTCGCTTCCTCTTGCAGTTTCAACAATTACAGGCGTACCGAAAGGAATACTTTTGCCGTTGGGGTCGAAATAATAAATTTTACCTGCTTCTCTGAAACGAACACCCACTATTTCAACAGTTTCCTGTGGCTGTTCTTCATCGGTAGGTACTTTTATACCTTTTGACCTCATTTCCTGCTCTGCAATCTGCTGAGCAAGTGGCTTTGCATCCTTATACTTTTCCTCAAGAGTCGGCTCTTTTACAAAAACATCTTCATTTTTTGTATGCTGCTCATGCTTTGGAGAGTAAGCTGTAATCTCTGCAGACAATGCCGAAAGAGGTGGAATTTTTTTGTCATTTTCTCTGTTTTTTTCGCCTATATGCTTGTTGTTTGCTTTGTCTGACCAGTCGTGCTTATCGTTCCTGAAAGACAAATTTTTATCATTTCTATCTTCTGTATTCTTTCTGTCCGATTTAAACTTCTTTGAGTGTTTGTTTCTGCGGTCATGTCGGTTATCACGCCCATGTTGGTTTTCAGAAGCCGCTTTATCTTGAAGTGCTTTATCAGGCCCTTTTTCACCATTTCCTACAGGTTTGTTTTCGTTCTTTTGTACGTTTTCTCCTAAAACACCGATTTGACGCTGTTCTTCCTTAGCTGACTTCTCACGGCGGAATCTGTCCTTGTTCTTGCCGGACTTACCTTGTCCCAAACCACCTTGGTTAAAATTGTTCTTGCGGTCTTTATTTTCCTTATTGTGAGAATTATCCGGATTTTTTCTGTCGTCACGGAATTTTTTCCCCGAAATAAAATTGTTCGTGCCATTCTTATTGTTTGTTTTGCCGGAATTGTTTGATTCGTTTGAATCCTTAACATTTGACATATGAATAGAGCTTTCCTTTGAGTTGTCCCCATTCTTTTTTCCCGGCAGAGATATCAGAAAGCCCTTTTTTGTAATTATGTCGCTTTCCTTACCGTTTTGATTTTTATTGTTATTCATATATAATCCTTTCATGCCGCAGGTATAATATCTATCTTATACTCTGCCACAAATAGCTGATAGTTGCATTTATATTGGCATATTCCTCTGTAAGAATATACCCCTTTTCCAGTGCATCGTACACAGCATGAGCCTTTTTGAGCGATGTTTTACAAGCACACGCACTAAGCTGAGCTGTGTCCAGAAAGCAAATCTCGCTTTTCACCGACTTTATTGCCCGACAAATCTCACCTGCCACAAGCATGAATACCTGAAGACACAGCATAAGCTCCTCTCTCTTTGCCGGAAACTTCATCACAGGCTGTTTATCCTCGCCGCTGAAGTATTCCACCGCAAGAAGCTTGTATTTTAAAAGCTGCTGTTCATCAAGTGTCTTTATGTCAGATTTGTCAAAGCTTTGTACAAATGCACATACGCTTTCAAGCTCGTTGCCTGAAAGTGTGCTTTTTTCTTTTTTTATCTGCTGCAAAAGCTCCTCGCTGCTCCTGTTGTCTACCGTAAGAGTACACACTCTTGAACGAACGGTAGGAAGAATACCACCGGCAGATGCTGCGGTAAATACAAACTTTACGTTTGCAGGAGGCTCTTCAATTATTTTAAGCAATGCATTTTGCGAGGAAACATTGAATTCGTCACAGTCATCAAGAATGAAAACCTTGCACTGAGCTTCGTTAGGTGCAAGATATGCTTCCTCCTCTATATCCCTGATGTTATCCACTATTGTTTTTGCACCTTTTCCAACATGAATACAATCGGGATGGCTGTGTGCATCGTTCTTTATACAGTGACTGCAAATTCCGCATGGCTCGTGCCCGTCTGATTCTTTGCCGTCACAGAGCATACTCTTTGCTATTTCCCTTGCAACATTGGCTCTTACTGTATAATCCGGTGACAATATAAGATAGGCATGCAGATGCGGATTTTTAATATAACCTGCGGGCAAACGTGTTTTACTCATGCTCTTATAAACTTTTCTACATCAAGAACAAATATTGTTGCTCCGCCAACCATTACCTCTGCTTTACTGAAAAATGTACCCGCCAGCTGTTCCGTGTTTACTGCCGGCACAGGCTGAGTTCTCTTTCGGCTATAGCCCTTTATTATCTCTATAGCCTCGTCAACCTTTTCGTCTTCAACTCCAGAGATGAAGGTCATATTTCCCGCAGACAAAAAACCGCCGGTTGATGCGATTTTAGTGGTGTAAAAACCCTTCTTGTTAAGTTGTGCTGTTACCATTGGTCCGTCATCGTTGTTTACGATAGCCAATATCAGCTTCATGCTTTACCTCCTCAATTTATTATTTTGAATATTATTTTATACCGAAAAGTGCAGATGACGAGCTGTATATATGGCATATTGCCGCTGCAAGAGCATCCGCCGTATCGTCAGGCTTTGGCTCTTCAGTAAGCTTGAGCAGCGTTTTTACCATATACATTATCTGCTTTTTTTCTGCTCTGCCATACCCTGTAAGTGCCTGTTTTATCTGCAAGGGTGTGTATTCAAATATCGGCACGTTGTTTTTTCTAAGTGCCAGTATTACCACGCCTCTTGCCTGTGACACGTTTATTGCCGTCTTTTCGTTGGTATTGAAATACAGCTTTTCAACAGCAACCGCATCTGGTCTGTAGGTTTTGCAAAGCTCGTCTACATTTTCGTATATTTCAAGGAGTCTGTCCTCAACCTTCATGCCTGCCTGAGTCAGAACAGCTCCGTATTCAATCGCTTTAAAGTCATTGCCGACAAAGGATTCTACTATTCCAAAGCCCACTATTGCAAGTCCCGGATCTATCCCCATCACTACCATCGACATTTTCCCCCGATTTTATATTCAGAGGTATTATATCACACTAAATTTAAATTGTCAATTTGTTTTTTGTCGTATTTGAAATGCCGGTACTTAAAAATATCACAGCTCATCGCTTTTTTGATTTGCCACGCCTGAATTTGCCTTTTTCATGACGGTTTTTTCAAATTTGTCAAAATTGCATAAAAAAATCGTTAAAATTTGTGCAAATACATTATAGACTTATTGGCTTTTACATGTTATAATTTATTGTGTTGTTGAATGTTGTTGATTTTTGTTAAGGTTGTTGGCGTCAAAAACAACACAAAACAACATTCTTTTGACGCAAATCCAAAAACAAACAACATTTGTGGACAGAACTGCAAAAAAATTGTGCAGAGCTGTCCGGTTTGTGCGTTGAGAGGACAATATATGTTTTCCGGTTAATAAATAAGTTCACATATAAAGAATAGGAGAAAAAATTATGCTGGACGAAAGATACATAAGCGAAATTGTAGCAAGCGTGGTAAAAAGCACACTGGGAAAGCCCAACAAGCAAAAAGGTGTGTTCTCCACAATGACAGAGGCTCTTGTTGCTGTTGAAAAGGCATACAAGCAATTCAGAAGCTACTCTGTTGAACAGAGAGAAAAAATGATTGCAAAAATACGAGAGCTTACTCTTGCAGAAGCTGAGAATATGGCCGTTCTCGGTGTTGAAGAAACGGGCATGGGCAGAGTTTCCGACAAAATTATTAAGCATCAGCTTGTTGCAAACAAAACTCCGGGCACCGAGGATTTACACCCAACTGCAATTTCGGGTGATGACGGCCTTACTCTTGTTGAAATGGCTCCCTATGGAGTTATAGGTTCAATAACGCCCTCCACCAATCCAAGTGAAACGGTTATATGCAATTCAATAGGTATGATTGCTGGTGGTAATGCGGTTGTATTCAACCCCCATCCCAATGCATGCAGAACGGCAAACTATGCTGTTGACCTTGTAAACAGAGCTATTCTCGAAGCAGGCGGACCTGAAAACCTTGTTGTTACTGTAGAAAAGCCTACCAAGGAAAGCTCGGATGAAATGATGGCAGCTCCTTGCGTTAAGATGCTTGTTGCCACAGGCGGACCAGGCGTTGTTAAGGCTCTTCTTTCTTCAGGCAAGAAGGCTATCGGTGCAGGTGCGGGAAATCCCCCTGTTATCGTTGACGATACAGCCGATATCGAAAAGGCAGCTAAGGACATCGTTGCAGGTGCTTCTTTTGACAACAATCTTCCATGTATTGCTGAAAAGGAATGTTTCGCATTTGACAACATCGCAAATAAACTCATTGAAAACATGCAGAAAAACGGTGCTTATCTCATCAAGGGTGAGCAGATTGACAAGCTTGTTGCAACATGTCTTGTTGAAAAGAACGGTAAGTACTGCATAAACAAGGACTGGGTTGGCAAGGACGCTTCCAAGTTCCTGAAAGTACTGGGTATCGAATCGGATGCAAGACTTGTTATTGCAGAAGTTCCCGAAAGCCATCCTTTCGTATATGTTGAAATGATGATGC